>JAEUQD010001010.1 GCA_016789925.1 Bryobacterales bacterium
TGCTTTGCGGCCACCCATGAGATCTACCCCAATCATCACTCGCGAGTCTTTTCCGGCTACAAGACGCCGGTGGGTCGAGTGAAGAGCGGCGACTCGGTGATCACGCGCACGTGGGACAGCGGCGGCGCGGATTGGAAGGGCGTGAAACACATTGAGCATCCCTACAAGTATCCGGAGAGCGGGAATCCGCTGATGGGGCCTTTTTACATCGAAGGAGCGGAGTACGGCGACACGCTGGAAGTGCACCTGGACAAGGTGCGGGTGAACCGGAACTACGGCTACACGTCGTATCGCTACAGCGTCGGCGCACTGAATCCCAACACAATTGAAAATCTCCACAAGAACTACTACAAGCCCGACGTGCTGCGTCCTCAGCGCGCGGATTTGATTCCCTGGGATATCGATATCGCGCGGGGCGTGACGAGTCCGCGGCTGCTGGAAGGGTCCGGCATGAAATTCGAGATTCCGGTTCGGCCGATGCTGGGCTGCATTGGGGTCGCCGCACCGGGAGAAAAAGTGGAAACCTCGGGACCGTCGGGCAGTTGGGGTGGCAACATGGACTATAACGACGTGGTGGAGGGCGCCACGCTCTACTTCCCCGTCTATCATCCCGGCGCGCTGTTCTACATCGGCGATGGCCACGCGCTTCAGGGCGACGGGGAAGGGCTCGGCGTCGGCGTGGAAACATCGCTCGATGTGCAGTTCACCGTTAAGGTGCACAAGGGCAAGCGGCTGTCGATGCCCAGGCTGGAGAACGAAGAATTCATCGCGTCCATCGGATCGCAACCGGAGTTCTCTTCGAGCATGGATTTCTCGTTGCGGAATTCGAATTCCGATATGATCGATTGGTTGACCACGGAATACAAGCTGACTCCGCCGGAGGCGCATCTATTGATGGGCGTCGTGGTGGAACACAAGATTGCCACGTATTTCGGGACAGTCGTGACGATAATCAAGAAGAAGTACTTACCAAGGAGAGCGCAGTAAATGAACCGGCGGCAAGCGTTGGTGACAGGCGGTTGGATGACGGCGCTGGGATTCTCGCCCGATCTGAAGGCGGCGAAGGCAAGTGGAACGAGCCTGCATTCGAAGATCGGGACGAAGCCGTTCATCAATTTGACGGCAACGCTAACGATCAACGGAGGGGCGCTCACGCTCCCGGAAGTGAAGAAGGCCATGGACGAGGCCTCCTACTATCCGGTGAATCTGGACGACCTGATGGGCAAGGCCGGCGCGCGAATCGCGGAGTTGTTGGGAGCGGAAGCGGCGATGGTATCGCCTGGTGCGGCGGCGGCGCTGACCTTGGGAACTGTGGGCGCGATTACGGGGACGGATCCGGAGAAGCTGTTGCGGGTTCCCGACCTGACGGGGCTGAAGAACGAAGTGATCATTCCGAGGCAGTCGCGGAATGCCTACGACCACGCCTTCCGCACCATGGGCACCAGGATGGTGGAAGTGGATTCGGTAGACGCGGTGACCCGCGCTGTGAATGCACGGACGGCCGTCATCGCGATGCTGGGGACGGGCGAAAGCAAGGGGCCGATCAAGTTGGAGCATCTGGCCGAGATCGGCAAGAGGCACAAGGTGCCGGTGATTGTCGATGCGGCGGCGGAGTTGCCGCTCAAGGTAAACCCCTACCTGTCGCGCGGGGCGGACCTGGTGGCCTATTCGGGTGGCAAAAGCCTGCGCGGTCCTCAGTGCGCGGGACTGTTGCTCGGACGCAAGGATTTGATTCAATCGGCCTGGGCGAACTCGTCGCCGCATCACGCCTTCGGGCGAAACCTCAAGGTCGGCAAGGAAGAGGTGCTCGGCATGCTGGCGTCGGTGGAAGTGTGGAGCCGCAGCTACAACCTGGAATCGGACTACGCCATCTGGAAAGGGTGGTTTCAGGAGATTCAGGAGAAGGTCGAGAGAGTGGACGGAGTGAAGACAAAGGTCAGAGAACCGGCGGGGGCGTCGCCGTTTCCGGTGCTGGACCTGCAGTGGGACCCTCAGAAGATCGGGTATTCGGCGGGTGAGATCGGACAGTTACTCCTGGAGGGCACGCCGCGGATCATGTCTCATGCCGGAGGCGAGGGGCACGGGTTCCAGATCCGCCCGGTGTCGATGCGCGCGGGTGACGCGAAAGTGGTGGCCAAGCGACTCGAGGAGATCCTGAAGGGCGCGCCGAAGGGCAAACCCGCAAAGACGAAGGCAGCACCCGCTGCGAACGTGGCGGGGTCGTGGCTGGTGGATATTGAGTTCAGCGTAGGCACGACGCGGCATGAACTGGCCCTGGAATCCAGCGGCGCCACGGTGTCGGGCAAGCACATCGCGAAGGTAGGCACGGGGAACGTGCGCGGCAGCATGGACGGCAATCAGGTGCACTTTCGCAGCGGCGTGCGCATCGAAGGCACCACGCTGGGCTACGACTTCAAGGGAACGGTGAGCGGGAATACGATTCAGGGCACCGTGGACTTTGGGGAATACGGCGAGGGCAAATTCACGGCACGGCGGGCGTAACGTCTATTCTGGAAAGGCACGAGCAGGCGTTGCCGGGTTACGGCAACGTTTTGACCGGCGACGCTTTAGGAGAACCTGGAGTCAGGGGTGGAACGAGAGGCTTTGTGTCAGCCAAGGCCACGGCAAGGCGAACTCGCTCCTGCTGGTCTACGGTTTCGTAGGCAGGCTCGACAATCTTGGGAAGACAATCGGCAGGCTTCTCCGCTGGTTCAATGTTTTTTCTGATTGCCATCAAGAAATAAGTGGGTGTCTGGAGCAGAAGTTCTCTCAAGTACTCATGGTCCGGCGACCAAGCTGTTCTTCTCGCCTTAAAATCAACCAGTTGGCCATCAAGCCAGCCAGTTCCGGGAAAGCCAGTTCGGCGACGTTCTTATGCCCGAGCGCCTCGATCAGACCGGGCATCACCTCCCGGAACTCCCGATAGAGCTGCTGCAAAAAGTGAACTCCTGGTAACGAGTTCCGTGCGCCCCAAAGCCAAGTCCGTATGTGACGGATGACTTCCATGGGGTTGCTCGCGTGACATTCGACATCGATACCGGCGATGTCGGAAAAGTAAGCGATTTCCTTGGGCGTGTTGACAAGAACAAGGGTGGACGGAACCGGAAGCCGCAGTCCAGGCGACAGAGCGGCTGAACGATGGTAGCCAAAGCAAATCCCAAACTCGAAGGCCATGTTGTAGTGAGGCCGATCCCACGCGTCGTACGTACCTACATCGTGTATGCTCAGCCCGGACGTTCTGATGAGACTTTCGATCTTCTCGACCCTCGTCGAAAGGCCGTTGATTCGCTCTTCGGCCGACCGAGCCCGGAATCCACAAGCGTGAACTGCGAAGACCATTGACAGCTTCAGTTCACGATAGAAATCGTCGTAGGGGTGGTTTATGAATATGTCTTCAATGCTTGGGGGGCCTGCCATTTGGAAGGATCAGGCACTAGCCCTTCGCGCACGTTGAGGCGATGGCTCCGAACCCGCGGCCCGTTGGATGAAGTTGGCCTGAACGACGCGCACCACCCCCAACCGCTGCTCGTCGGATTCATAGATTGGCTCCAAAATCGGCGGGAGCAGTTCCTCTTCTCGCTGCATGGTCACGTCTGACGACATATCCGAGTTGATTATAGCGCCGACTTCCCGATCTGAACGGTGTCGCCTCTACTCTCCCTGGAAGCAGTGCAGCGCCGACCGCGTCCGGACATAGACGCGCGAATCCACTAGGGCGGGCGTGGCTAGAATCTCGTCGTCCAGCGTGTTGACGGCGAGCACTTCCTGGTCCGGCCCCGCCTTGAGCACCGTGATCACCCCCGTGTGGGAACTGAAGTAAACCTTGCCATCGCCGGCGATCGGCGAGGCATAGAAGACATCGGCCTCGCCCCGCAAGCGAGCCTGTTTGTGGAGCTTCCCAGTGATTGCGTCGAGCGTGGTGAGAATACCGCCCTCGTTGATCATATAGACGACACCGCGATAAACCAGCGGAGAAGGTAGCTGCGGAACGGAGCGTTGGAACTTCCAGGCCAGGGCTCCGGTATCCAGGTGGAAGGCGAGCAGCGCATTCTCGGCCTGCTTGGAGCGGACATAGCGTTGCCATTCCGCTTCATCCACGAACGAGTCTTTGTTGAGATCGATGGACGCGAAACTGCGCTGGCTTTGTGGCGTCGGCGCCTCGTCGCGGGTCATACGGGTGCCGTCGGCTTTCGGGATCTCACCGAATTTCGGCAGTGCGGGAATCCGGCCGGGATCGTGATCCGGGGTGTTGAACCCATGGATGTAGATGAGTCCTCCGGCGATCACCGGAACCGATTTCATCTCCGAAGGAAGACCTTCGGCGGTCCACACAATGCGGCCGGTGGCGACGTCGTACGCATCCATGCGGAACGAACCGGGCGCGATCACCCAGTTCTTGTAGAGGATCGGGGTCGAATGGCCGGAGATGGCTTCTGGCCGTGGAGTGCGCCAAAGAGGGCGGCCCGAGACCGCA
>JAEUQD010000267.1 GCA_016789925.1 Bryobacterales bacterium
GTTCCGTTTCCCCGGAATCGGCAGTTCCCGAATTTTCTTCTGGTCGATCAGTTGGCCCAGCGTCGCGTCGTCGGTCGACAGCAGCGCCGCCGCCCCTTGCACCGTCACTTCCTGCGTCAGCGCGCCCAACTCCAGTTGCACGTCCACGCGCGCCCGCTGCCCCACCACCAGTACCAGCCCGCGAATCACTTCGCGCTTGAACCCCGTATGTTCGACGGCCACCTCGTATTCTCCAATGTTCAGCGCCGGAAGCTCGAATGAGCCGCGCTCATCGGAAACTACCGCGCGTTTCTCCCTCGTACCAGTGTTTGTCACGGTGACGCCGGCGCCGGGCACTGCCGCGCCGCTTCCGTCCATCACAGTGCCCAGGATGCTTGCCCGATCGCCTTGTCCCGCCAACGGGACGATGAATGCCAACAGTGCAAGAGGAACCTGAAATCGAAGCAACATGAAACGTAACTCCTTACCCGAAGCCCGATCAGCCCGTTGCCACGGGGTTAGCAATGAATAAAGCGACAAGGGCCGCGGATGATCCCGCGGCCCTTGTCGCATGTCCGGTCGAATCTGCTCTAGAACTGCAGGGCCATCGTGATGTTCATCAGCGGCTGGCCGCCGAGCGACGCCGTCCGAGGATCGTCGGTCAGCCTGCCGAAGGTTCTGGGGTTGCGGAAGTCCACCGTTGTCGTGGGACCCGTGAAGTTGTAGGTCTTGAGTGCGTTCTGGAAGTCCCACCGGAACTGGGCGTTGATGCGCTCTTTAATCCGGAAGTTCTTCTGCGCCGACACCTGCGCCCACACCATGCGCGGACCAGTCAGGATGTTCCGCCCCGCGTTCCCCGCCGTAAATGCGGCCGGATAGGCGAAGGCGTTCATATCGATCACGGCCGGCCGGTTCTGCAGGGTAAAGCGATCCGGACCGCCGTTGTTCCACTGCCCAAAGTCGTAAACGGGCTTGCCGACCACGTCGGGGCGGCGCGCGCCGGCGAAGGTGGGGTAGTAGTTGTTGGGGCTGTTGGCGAAGCTGAAATTGAGCGGGTTGCCTGACTCGATGGTCTGGATCCAGCTCAGTTCCCATCCGCCGATCAGCGTGTTCTTCCAGCCGCTCATCCCTGAGCCAAGCTTGCGCCCTCGCCCGATCGGCAGCTCCCAGTTGGCCGTCGCGATGAAGCGGTGATTGCGGTCGTAGCCCGCGCGCGCTTTCTCCAGACTGCGATTCTGGATGGGCGCCACGCCGCCGCCGGCATTGTCCGTATCGGCGCTGTTGATTGCCTTCGAGAACGTATAGAAGGTGTTGAAGAACAACCCTCGTGACATTCGTCGTTCCACCTTGATCGTCCCCGAATGAAACGTCGAGTGGCCGAAATTGGAGCGCGCGGTGATATCACCGAAATGAGGATACGGCCGGTAGTTCTGCGAAGCGGCAAAGACCTGGTTTCGCAGCGACGGGTCATTCGAGGCGAAGTCGAGCGGGAAGGTATTAATGTTCCAGGTCTCGACCAGACCCACGCCGCCCGAACCCTGGTAGCTGGTTTCGATGAGGTAGTCGCGGGCGAATTCGTACTGGACGCTCGCGTTCCAGTTCATCACGTAGGGATTGCGCAGGTTCGGATCCCACATGCGGACGCTGCGTGCGCCATAGTTCGTCCCCACAAACGGGCTGACTCCATTGACGATCCGCGGTGCCGGCGGCGGCGTGCCGCGGCTGATCTGGTAGATCGGAGTCGGGTCGCCCGGTGCGGGCTGCTGGTTGGCAATACCCACATACTCGTCGTACATTTCGCGGCCCGTCGGGAACTTCACGTCCACCGTATAGAAGCCAAAGCCGCCGCGGAACACCCACTTCTCCTTCGGGTGCCAGGCCAGCCCCAGCCGCGGGTTGAAGTTGTTACTGTCGCGCCGGTTCAAGCCCGACGTGGGGTGCGTCAGAGCCCCTTGGCGGCCGGTGAGCGCATCGGTGGCGGTGGGGTCAAACTGGCTCATCAGGCCGTATTTCGTGGTGAATGGGCTTTCGTTGGAATAGCGAAGGCCGAGGTTCATAGTCAGCGTCGGCGTCACCTTCCAGTCGTCTTGCAGGTAGAAGGAGTGAATCGACGACCGCGGCAGCCAACTGGTGAGCTCCGTCCGGAACACGGCCGAGCTCACATAGCCGGTCAAGAAGCCGGCGAACGTGTTCCCGGTGTTCGGAACTGGCTGCCCATTGGCCTGCAAACCGGCCGTCACGTTGTCGAACGAGAAGGCCACCGGGTTGGCAATGGTCGCGGAATTCAACCGGAACCGCAGCACTTCATAGCCGAACTTGAAGGCGTGCGTGCCGCGAATGTAGGACGTATCGTTGCGGAACGAGACAGTCTCGTTCACGTTCCGGACCGGGGTCGCGCCGCTCATACCGTACAGCGAAACGGCAGAATTCCGGTCACCGCTGCCCAGCGCGGGAAACAAGTCGGCGTTCACATTCGGAATGCCAAGCTGCTGCGCCCAGTTCTGCTGATAGGAAGGCACCCGGGTCTCAGACCAGCGGCGGTAGTAGCCGACGCGCGCATCGTTCACCAGCGATGGCGAAACAATCCAGGTCTTGCCGAACGAGTGATTCTGGTTGCGTGAAGGCGAGTAGTTGCCCGATACGTGGTCGAACTCCGGCCGCTCGTCTTTCATGTTCCACGGGCGTCCGAAGCCACTGTAGCGGTTGTCAGTCCACGAATAGTAAATCTTGAAAGCGGAGCTGAATTGGTGGTCGAGACGCAGGTTATAGTCGTCCAGAAATACCTTCGCGAACTCGTCGGCGAGGTAGTTTCCGTTCGGCCCCAGCGAGTTATAGGTGCCCGCCCGGTTGGGCGCACGCCACGGGTCAAACCCGAGAACGCGGCGAGCGACGGGGTCAAAACGGTTCGTGGGAATGATGTTGCCGGGGAACGGATCGCGCAGCCACTGGCCATTTGCGAAGCGAGTCGTGGCGGGGTCGAAGATCTGGTTGGCGACAACGCCCGGAAAATTGAAGTCTCCGCCCTTCATGCCAGCGGTGGGAACAGTTGTGTCCACCTGCGCCACTTTCTTCTCGTGCAGCCGCTGGAACCCGAAGAAGAAGAACGTCTTGTTCCTCCCGTCGTATAACTTCGGGATCACTACCGGACCCGAAATGTTTGCGTCGGGCATCATGAAGAACGTCGGCACGCCGTTGGGACGCGTCGGCGTCGCTTGCGACGTCCGCAATCGGTCGAAGAACAATCGATGCTGCATCCGGCGCGTGCGTCCGTAGAATGAAGCCAGCCCGTGCAGTTCGTTGCTGCCGGACTTCTTCACGACGCTGATTACACCCCCCGCCGAGTGTCCGTACTCGGCTGGAGGTACCGTGGTCAGCACCTTCACTTCGGCCACGGCGTTCTGGATCGGCTTGATGGTTTCCGTCCCGCCGTTCTGATCGTTACCGTTCACGCCGTCCTCGAAGATGCCGATGGCTCCCGCCCGCTGTCCCGCGAGGTGATAGGCGCCCAGCGAACCGCCATAAGCGTAGCCGCCCGTGGTCATACCCGGCACGAGGTTCATCGTGGAGTTGACGAAGCGCTGATACAGCGGCAGATCGTAGAGCACATTGCCGCTCATCACCGTTCCGGTGGCTGAGGTCTCCGTCTCCAGCAGTTGGACACCACCCGCAACCTCGATCGACTCGTTGACGTTGCCAACCTGGAGAGCCATGTCGACGGCCAGCGTATCGCCCGTGCGCAATTCAACCGTGTCCCGTACGGATTTCTTGAAGCCTTGCGCCTCGAACGAAATCCGGTAAGTCCCCGGCTGCAACGACAACACGCGGTAAAGACCTTCCTCGTTCGTCAGTGCATTTGAGGTGAAATTGGTGGAGAGTTGGACCACCGTGACGCTCACACCGGGCACAACAGCTCCGGTTGAGTCGGTTACTCGGCCCGTCAGGGTCGAAGTTCCAATTTGAGCCCAAGCCATCACCGTCAGGGCCAGGGCCGACACAGGCACCAGAAGTAAACGAGACTTCATGCAAAAACCCCTTCCTTCGCGGACGCGCTAAACTTCCCCTCAAAGAGATATGCGCGCTCCAGCCAGATCGGACAGATTATATGTCAGACCATGGGATTTCCGTCAAGTGCCAGTGCTAAGCGGTTTGTTAATCGCTATTCTTTTTCCGGTTCTTTATGCGCAAGGCGTGGCCTCACGCGGCGTCAAACCCACACCGCGGGGCAAACCCTCCGGCCTGCCCTTTCATGCCCGATTTATCGATATCGCCGCCCAGGCTGGGCTGAAACACCCGGTCATTTACGGAGCCGAGGACAGGAAAACCTACATCCTCGAGACCGTCGGCTGCGGCGCCGCCTTCTTCGATTTCGACAACGACGGCTGGCTCGACATCTTTCTCATGAGCGGAACCCGTCTCGAAAGCCCGCCGCCCGAAGCCACCAACCGGCTGTATCGCAATAACAAGGACGGTACCTTTACCGACGTCACCGACAAGGCCGGCCTGCGCCGCACCGGATGGGGCGGTTCTGTCACCGCTGGCGATTTCGATAACGACGGATTCACCGACCTCTTCCTCACCTATTGGGGCGAGAACGCGCTCTACCGCAACCGCGGCGACGGCACATTCACCGATATCACTTCGTCCGCCGGCCTCCTGCACAAGGAAACCCGCTACGGCTCCGGCGCGGCCTTCATCGACTACGACCGCGACGGCGATCTCGACCTCTTCGTCGCCAACTACCTCGTATTCGACCCCAAGCGCGTTCCCAAGCCCGGCGAAAGCGGCAACTGTACCTGGAAGGGGATGCCGGTCAACTGCGGACCGCGCGGGTTGCCGCCCGCGAAGCACTCGTTCTACCGTAATAACGGCAACGGCACGTTCGCCGACGTTTCCGTACCGTCGGGCATTTCAAAGGTGGGCGGTAGCTATGCCATGACAGCAGTGGCCGCCGACTTCGACAACGACGGTTGGCCCGACCTTTATGTCGCCTGCGACTCCACGCCCAGCTTCTTCTTCCGCAACAACCGCGACGGTACCTTCTCCGAGACCGGCCTCGAACGCGGCATCGCTCTGAATGAAGACGGCATGGAGCAGGCCGGCATGGGCGTCGGCGTGGGCGATTTCAATCTCGATGGCTACCTCGACATCCTCAAAACCCACTTTGCAGACGACACCAACATCCTCTATCGCAACGACGGCAAGGGCAACTTCGACGACGTCACCATAGCCTCCGGACTTGGCGTTGAGACACGCTTCATCTCCTGGGGCGCGGGCATTCAGGACTTCGATAACGACGGCTGGCCCGACCTCTTTATCGCTACCGGCAACGTCTACCCCGAGATCGAAAAAAAGATCTCGTCTTACCCGTTCAAGACGCCCCGCTTGATCTTTCGCGCGCTGGGCAATGGCAAGTTCGAGGAGTTGATCGAAGAAGCAGGACCGGGCATCGCCGCCGCGCACTCCAGCCGGGGAGCGGCCTTCGGCGACTTCGACAACGACGGCGATCTCGACATCCTCGTCGTCAATCTCAACGAGCCCCCATCGCTGTTGCGGAACGACCTGAAGGCCCAGAACCATTGGCTGATGGTGAAGCTGGAGGGCAGCAAGTCCAACCGCGGCGCGATCCACTCGCGGGTCACTGTCCGTTATGGCGGGCGCGTTCAGACCCAGGAGGTTCTCAGCCAGGCGAGTTTCTACTCGGTGAACGACTCTCGCTTGCACTTCGGCCTCGGCCAGGCAGCGACCGCCGACGTCGACATCCGCTGGCCCGACGGGGCAGTGCAAAAACTCACCGGCGTCAAAGCCGGTCAGATCCTGAAGGTCAAACAGCCCTAATTGCTGTACTCGGTCAGTTCCGTTCGCGCGGTCGTACGCCACTGTTCCAGCGGAGGCGCGCCGTTGCGCCTGAAGAACAATTCGAGATCGACGCCAAGCGCCTCTCGCTGGCGTGCATAGCGCTCATCGCCGATCAGGTTGGTTGTTTCTCCGGGGTCCGCTTCAAGGTCGTAAAACTCCGACGGCCACTCCTTGGTGCGGAGCACAAGCTTGAGGTTTTCCGTCCGCACGGCGCGGACGTTGGCATATTCGAAGTAGAGGCGGTTGGGCCGGCGGAATGATTTTCCCTCCAGCAGGCCGGCGTAGCTTTGCCCAACGCGTTTTGCATCGCGCGGCGCTTTCACATCGAGGTAGTCAAGAATACTGGGGAAATAGTCGTAGGAAGAGATCATCGCGTCGGGTCTGAGTCCGGCCTTGATCCGTCCGGGATGATTCCAGATCATCGGCACATGGATCGACTGTTCGTACATGTTGAACGGCCAAGTGCCATTGCCCTTGCCCCAAACCCCATGGTGGCCCGCGTTCCAGCCCTGGTCCGCGGTGAAGACGATGAGGGTGTTCTCGCGAACACCCATCTCTTCCAGTTTCCTCACGACCCGCCCCACCTGGTGGTCGATGCCTGTGATCAGCGCCGAGTAGGCGTGCATGCTCGCCCGGTTGCCGACGTGCTGGCGGTAGCCGCGGTAAATGTTGGGATGCGCGGGCGGCGTCGGGAAGCACGAAAACTGCGAGTTCTCGTAAGGCTTCCGGTACTCCTCCGGCTGATAGTTAAACGGAGTGTGCGGCGCATAGTCGGGCATCAGTAGATAGAACGGTTTGTCGCTGCCACGCTGGCTTTCCAGGAACTCGAGGGCGAAGTCGCCCACACGGTCGGTTTTGAAGCCTTTGGTCTGGACCTTCTTGCCGTTCACTACGAATTCGACGTCCTTGTACGGACCGCCTCCGCCCGGTACCGTGGCCCAATAGCTGAAGCCTGCCTGCGCCAGGTGATCGTCGCCCATGTGCCACTTGCCCGAAAGTCCCAACGTGTAGCCGTTCCTGGCAAGAACTTCGGAATAGGCGGGGTGCCCATCGAGCCACTTCCGCGACCGCTCGCCAAAGCTATCCGGCGGTCGGATCCAATCCTGAATACCGTGGATGGACGGAATGCGCCCGGTCATATAGGTCATGCGGCTCGGCGAGCACACCGGCGTACAGGCGAAGGCTCGCGTGAACCGCGCGCCGCCCTTGGCCAGGGCGTCGATGTTCGGCGTCCTCATCTCCGCGCATCCATAGGCGCCGTTGGCCCACGCGCCATGGTCGTCGGTCATCACCATCACCACGTTGGGCCGCCGCGGCGCGGCCTTCGACGTCGTCATGGCGAACGGAAGGGCGGCGGCAAACGCTCTGCGGCTGATCATCCTGCTCTCCATTTCTCAAATCTCATCAGAGATACCGGTCGAACCACGCCACCATCTTGGCCTTCATGTCGTCGTTGTAGACATGCCCCGTGTTCGGGTAGATCACACTCTCAAAGGCGTCCGGCTTCCCGTGTACCGTGTAAATGCGTTTCAGAATCTCAGCCAGCTTGGTCATCCCTGTCGGAGGCGAGCCCGCGTCGCTGTCGCCTGTCAACGCGAGAAACGGCCGCGGAGCCAGCAGAGCCATGATGCCTTCGCTGTCGAAGTGCCGCAGCAGGCCCGGCACGAAGTAGTAGATGCCGTGAGCGCGCAGGTTGCGCGTGGCAATGATGTCCTCGTAACGTGTGAAACACGCCACGCCGACCACGGCCCTGATGCGGTCGTCGATGGCCGCCAGCCACCATGCGCGTGTGCTGCCCATGCTCATCCCCTGCGCGCCTATGCGCCCCGCGTCCACCTCCGGCCGCGTCACCAGGTAATCGAGCGCCAGTTGTTCGTCGCGCAGCATCATGCCCCACAGCGTGCGCCCCAGCCACAGGTTGAGCTTGAACAGCGACATCTCTTGGTCAGAACCGCGCGCCTGCATTTCCAGCTCCCCCGCCGGACCCTTGCCCCGCCTCTCGCCGTTGAACTGGCTGTCGATCCCGATCACCACGTAGCCCTTACGCACCAGCATTTCGGCCACGTTCTGCGACGTGGGCTGGTAGCCGAACATGTTCTCCTTGCTCGACCCGTGCCCGTGCATGGTTAGGATGGCCGGGTGCTTACCGGGCGTATCGGGAATCGCCAGGTATCCAGGCACCTCGCCGCTGAGAACAAACTTCTCGATGCGGTACCCATCGCGCCGGTCGACGTTCACTGTTTGCACGAGGGGCTTAGCCGGCCGCGGCGGCATTTCACCCAGGCTGTTGACGACAATCTGTTTGACGCGCGGTCGGTCGCGCTTCCATTCGGCGACGGTCCTGGGCTCCTTCAGTTTGCCGATGGGCAGCGTCCGGTACGCCTCCGGAACGCTCACCCACGGCTCCTGGATTACCGCGGGAGGTTGGGCCAGCAGCATCGAGCAGAGAGCCAGCAGTAGAAATCGCATCTTCAGAAACGTATCCTAGCGCGTCCGTACAATAGAAAGGATGTCCTCCACCGCCGATGTCCTGGTGTCTCCGGAAGTCATGGCCAGGTACGAGCCTGTCATCGGGCTCGAAGTGCACGTCCAACTGGCCACCCGCACGAAGATCTTCTGTGGGTGTCCAACCGGGTTTGGTGCGCCGCCCAACACCAACGTCTGTCCCGTCTGCCTCGGGCTTCCCGGAGCCCTGCCTGTGCTCAACCGCCGCGTCGTCGAAATGGCCGTCCAGGCTTCGCTGGCGCTCAACTGTCAGGTGCGCGAGAACTCGATTTTCGCCCGCAAGAAC
>JAEUQD010000277.1 GCA_016789925.1 Bryobacterales bacterium
CCGGCGTCGATATGCTGGTGGATGCTGAACAACCCAAGGCGCGTTCCGCCGTTCATCTTTTGTTTCTCCATGAAAAGGTCCGGCCCGACTACCCCGAGGTTCCGGACTCCCCTCCCGAGACCACCGGCGAAGGCGTCCTGATCGCACCGGTCGCGGACCTGGTGCGGATGAAACTCACCCGCTATCGCCTCAAGGACCGCGTCCACATTCAGGATCTCGATGCCGTCGGCCTGATCACTCCCGAAATCGAAGCCGGCTTGCCGGAGTTCCTTCGCGCCCGGCTGGCAGAAGTGCGCGCCACCGACTGAGATAAGGGCGGCGCCCCGCAGTTCGGCTCCACCTGCGCCGGCAACGCCAACAACACCCAGCCCGGCATGGAGGTCGACCCGCGGTAACTAACACCTTGAGAGTCCGCCGGGTGCCACCGCATTGTCTGCACCTAACTAAAATGTGATAAGTTCTGCGCATGCGATTCTCACCAAGTGGGCAGGCACGCACCCTGACGGCGGTGCTGGTTGTCCTTATTCCTCGGCTGGCGATCGCTGCTGATGACAGGATCGCCGCCGTCGAAAAGGCAGTGCAATCCGGGATGCGCGACTTCTCGATTCCCGGCGTGGCTGTAGGTATCTATCACAAGGACTTCGCTTATTCGCGCGGATTCGGAGTGACAAGCATCGAGAACCCGTTGCCGGTGACCAAAGACACCCTATTTACGATTGCGTCCATCAGTAAGACCTTCACGGGCACGGCCGTGATGTCCCTGGTTGAAAAGGGACTGTTGGACCTGAACGCGCCCGTGCGGAAGTATCTTCCCGATTTCCGTGTGAAAGACGAACACGCGTCCGCATCCGCAACGGTCACGACGCTGCTGACGCATATGGGTGGGTGGGACGGCGATTACATGATTAATGAATACGGGAACGGGGATGACGCGTTACGCCGGACCGTAGCCGGGATGTTCAGGCTCGATCAACTGGCGCCGCCGCATACGCGCTGGTCCTACAACAACTCCGGATTGTATGTTGCCGGGCGGCTGATCGAAGTCGTAACGGGAAAGTCGTTCGAGAATGCGCTGCGCGATCTTGTCATCCGGCCATTGGCCTTAACACGTACCTATCTGGCGCCGGAGGAGGTCATGACACTCAGGTTCGCTGTTGGACACAACATATCCGGTGGGGCTCCGCGCATCTCCAGAATGTGGACGCTGAACCGGGGAAGCCGGCCGGGCGGTGGGGTTATCTCCTGCGTCACCGACATGTTGCAGTATGCCAGGTTTCACCTTGGCCATGGCAGACCGGCCGCAGATCGCGTTCTTGCGCCTGCCTCGCTCCGGCGCATGCAGTCGCCTGTTGTTCAGCGAGTCGATGCGGACGACCAGATGGCAATTACCTGGTTTTGGTCAAACGCCGGCGGACTGCACACGCTGTGGCATGGGGGCGGTAACCAGGGGCAGACCACTTCGCTAACGCTGATTCCGTCCAGGGACTTCGCGGTGGTGGTTCTGACGAATGGATCAACCGGACCCGCCCTCTATCGGGAGATCAATCGTGTCGCAGTGCGCGAGTTCCTGAAGGTGAAAGAGAATGACCCCCAAGTCGATCCACGATTCGCCAGCGGCGCTGATGCGGCCATAGGCCGTTACTCCTCGGCCGCCGCCAAACTGCTCGTCACCGCACCGGGCTCGGAGTTGATCGTCAGCCGTACACCGCAACAGCCGGTCCCGGCAGCAACACCCGAGGCGCCTGAGCGGTTTGGCTTCTACGCGCCAGACAGGCTGATCTGCCTCGAAGGTCCAGCCCGCGGAAGCCGCATGGAGATCCTGCGAAACGACGACGGATCTGTCGGGTGGATCAGGCATCGCTACCGGCTCCACAAGCGAGAAGTTCCGTGATATCAGCACGGGCGTCCTGATCGCACCGGTCGCGGACCTCGTACGGATGAAACTCACCCGCATCGCCTCCAGGAAGGGTCCACATTCAGGACCTCGATGCCGTCGGCCTTCCATGAGTCGGCTGTTGGTGTCAAGAAGAAGAAGACTGAGTCGCTCAGCCTAGCCTGAGCACTCGCGTTTTTTTGGACCTCATAGAATCAATAACATACAGGATCTGACACGTCTCACTTCTGTATCACAATTGTTCTTAACCTTATCATTTCAATGACTTGCGGCCACTACACGCTTCGCCAAATCCGCGAGGAGGACAGAGACGCGCTTTCTGAACGCCTGATTCCACCTGCGCGGGTGACTGCTCTCCTTTGGGCCATGCTGAAGCCAGCATGGCCCGCATTGATGTCAGTCCCGCGGTTTGCAGCGGTAAACCGAAATGTCGCCGCCGCACTCGAATACGCATCTCGCGTACGCCCCGGGTCAGACTCAGCCCGGCGCGCCGTCGCCAAGCTTATTCGCAGCCGATCGTGGCCTGCCAGCGCCCGCCGCCCAGGCGCGGGTTCCGCCAGGTGACCGTTCCCGACACGGTAACGCCATCGGGACCAATGACTCCTTGATACTCGGCGATCTCTCCGTCGGCCAGCGTGTTGTAGCCGGTCCGCGTGATGATCACGCGATTTCCGTCGAGCACGATCCGCATCTGTGCGTTAACTCGCGTTGTACCGCCGACCCATTCGGCATCGAAGAGGTTTGAGTCGCCTCTCCGCACCCACGAGCCCCGCCAGTAGGGGTCCGCGTCGCGCCAAACGCGCCCAAGCCCGCACCTGCCGTTGGATGCCGAAGGAGAAGGGCGTGGTCCGGTATTCGGTCCCCCGGCCCTGGTTACCTGTGGTAGTGCGGGGGCACTGCCGCTTCCGGCCACCACCCGCTGGCCTGCGCTCAGCCGCGTGGCAGTTGCACCAGCGCCCACCGGAGCAAATAGTACGGAACCGGAATACGCCTCAACAGCCATCTGTCCGCTCTGCGGCGAATACGCCGCAGTGAACGTCGCGGGGCCGTGGGACGTCACGCTTCCGCCGGGGCTGGTGACGGTAAGAGCGGTGTCCGGATGAGGCGCTTCGAAACGGATCGGTCCTTCGCGCAGCTCGATGCCGATGGTCGACTCCGGCGTGACGGCGGTGCTACCTTGCTGCGGCGGGACAAAAGCGCGGATGTAACGCCCCGCCGCGCCGCCGAGCAATCTCGCGACACCCAGGCGTTTGTTGCAAGCGATGCGAATGGAGGCCAGCGCGACGCTGTACGCGGCCGCACGGCCTCGCAACTGGCTGAGATCCGTATCGGCGTCACTGGCCAGATACAGGCTCAGCACCGTGATCATCATCTCGTTGCATTTGGCGGCGATCTCCGCCTTTGGATCGCCTGGGGAAAGGCGAATCTCCCACTTGTCCAGGCTCGGGTCCACAGGCAGGTTGCCGCGGGCAGTCTTCACAAAGACCTGTGCCGGAGTGGTTTGGGGCGCTTTGGCGGTAGGGGCTGGCGGAGCCGTGGGCGGCAGGGGAGGTACGGGCCGGACCACCGGCGGCCCGGCTGCCGGATTGGGCCCGCCCGAGGTGGGCGGAAAGCTGTAATTTGGCAAATAGGGCGCCACGTCCGTCGTGATCGTGTCGGACTTCGACTGCTGGCCGTTGTAACTGGCCGTCACCGTGACAGTGTGGGGGCCGGGACGCAAGAAGTCGAAAAAGGTGTGCGCGGCCCCCCCTGGCGTGCGCTGCCCGTCCACCAGCCATTCATAGACGACGGGATGGTCGTCGCCCGGAAGACCCTTCACCGACGCCACGCAGCGCAGGCGCCCGTTGTAGCCGTTGTAGCGCTGCTCGCCAGTGCAACCGTTTACCTCGGCCCTGAACGAGTTGCTCGCGGCTGGCCCGTTGGTGGACGTCGTGGACCCAGGGAGCGGCTGCCCCCTGCCTGCCGGACGGTAGAGCGTGATGATGCTCGCACGCAGGTTCGCCCTTCCCAGGGTACTCCCGGATGACAGCATCCGCGTCACATTCAACTCGGTTGGGAAGAAAATGAATTCCTGGCTGAGTCCCGCAATTTCGGGAGGATCGCCGGACTGCGGCGAGTAATCCCAGAATGTGGCCACCGCGCAGTCGAGTATCTGCAGTTGATAAGTCTTCGACGGAAACCGGACCTGCCGCAAAGCCTGGCAGCTACTCCGATTGTTAAACTCCGAGAGCGTGAGCTGTTCGCTCGGGCGAAGTTCATAATCGCCTTCCGCGCTTGCCTGTGCCACAACAGGCCCGGTTGGGCGAATCAGAGTCTGGCCGTCGCTCGAGAGTCCGCGAGTTACCTGGATGCTCTGGGGGAATCCGCCCACCCGCATGCTCCGCACCACGAATGTGCTGTAGCCGTCGCAAGCGAGGCTGCCTCGCAGTTCCACATTCGGTGTCCGCTCAAACCGGCTGACCTCTCCCGTGCAGTTGGGCCGCCGCGGCACACCTCCCGATCCATCCGCCAGATAGCGATGACCGACCGGCGCAAGTTTGATGATATGTCCCACAAACTCATAGGTGGCCGGTTGCGCCCCCAACGGCGGCTGGATACTGGCGACTGCGAACAGGATACCCAGCCCCAGCGACACTGGATTGGAAAGATCAGTTCTCATTGCGGCTCCCTAAACTCCCGTCGCCCCGTGCCTGGGCACGTCACCCGGCGCGGAGTGGCTCAAAGTGCCGCCCCCATTCTAGAACGGACCAGATCACGTCGAAACTCTTTTTATATTAATAGCTTTTTACCTTTTATCACTGAATCGCTCTATACAGAAACAGACGCGTCTCATTCGACACTTTTCGACACCCCCACCCACCCCGAATCAACGCCTTGCGAATCTCCCATCGCGGCGGCTTCAAGCCAGTTGACGCGGTGTGACCGGTTTGACAATACCGGCCGAGGCGGCGCTTAGGAGTTGGCGCGGCGTGGCTCACTGCGAGCCATAAATGGCGGATAGACGTTGGAAGACGGCCAGGGCCGCGGCCGCTTCGGCTTGCTGGTTGAGCTGGGTGTGGGCACGGTAGATCTGGTAGTGGACGGAGGCGTCGGTGGAGTCGGCCGCGGCGGCAGCCCGCAAGGCGGTGATCGCTTCCGGGAAGCGGCGGAGGCGGAGGAGGATGCGGCCGCGGAGTTTGGGGTCGGGTGGGTCGGCGGCGAGCGCGGCGGAGGCGTCGTCCGCGGCCAGGGCGAGGCGCGCGAGTCCATTGCGGGCCAGGGGGAGGGGTTGGGACTTGCGGTAGTGGGTACGGGCTTCGTCCATGCGTCCCTGGGCTTCCAGGGCGTTGCCGAGGTAATAGTGGGCTTCCCGGTGAGTGGGCTCGCGGGCAAGGACTTTTCGGAACGAAGCCTCGGCGGCGGGAAAGTCGTTGAGGACGGAGTCCTGGTAGCGGCCGAGGAGGAAGTGGGCGGCGGGGTTCGATGGATCGGCGGCGATGACCTGCGCGAGAGTCTTCTCGAACAGGCGGTACTGGCGGACGAGGTAGTAAGCCTGGGCGAGGGCAACTTGAGCGGGAACTCCCGATTGCGCGCGCAGGCGGAGGATCGCTTCGTAGGGGTCGAAGGACTGCGGGGTGAGCGAGGGCGCGCCTATAATCAGGAGCATGACGGCGGCGCGCATAGCCCTCATGTTCGCATTCTACGGGCTCGCGCACGGCCAGTTCCTGCCGGCGATGCAGGCCGAGGATCCGGCGGAGTTCGATGCATATATCGCGGTGCTGAAGGCGACCGGGAAGGCTGATGCGGCGGCGCGGTTTGAAGCGGCGTGGCCAAAATCCGGGTTGCTGCCGCACGTCTATGAGATGGTGTTTGAAGAGAAACGGGGGAAGGGGGACGTGGCGGGGGCGATCCGGGAAGGACGGCGCGCGCTGGAAGCGGCGCCGGGCAATGTGACGGTTGCGGTGTCGCTGGCCGGCATCTACGCGACACAGGGCCAGCTAAAGGAGGCGGAGAAGCTGGTCGGCGACGCCGAAGAGATGCTGCGGCAGTTCCGCGTGCCGCGGTCGGTACCGCCGGCGGAGTGGGAACCGCGGAGCGCGAAGATCCGGGCGCGGTCGGCGGCGGTGCGGGGGCTGGTGGCGTTCAAGCGCGACCGGGTGGAGGAGGCGATCGCGCGGTTCGAGGAAGCGATTCGCCTGGCGGCCGAACCATCGGACCATCTGCGGCTAGGGCGGCTGTACCAGTTGCAGGGGCGAGTCGAGGAGGCGCGGAAGCAGTTCGCGCTGGCGGGGGAGAAGCCGTGAGACGGTGGCTGTGGCTGGCGGCATGGTGCGTGCTGGGGCAGGAAGTGGACACCGTCATCTACGAGGACCAGCGGAAGAGCTACAGCCTCTACGACCAGATTGACGACCCCGGGGAGCGGCGGGCGCTCGAAAGCTTGTTTGACACGCGCGACCGGGCGGAACGCTTGCGGCGGACGAAGTCGTTCCTGGAGGCCTATCCGGCGTCGGGGTTTCTGAGCGTCGTGTATGAGGTCGCGGCGCGGTCCTCGAGCGACTTGGGGGATGCGCTGCGGCTGGCGCGGCAATCGCTGCGGCTGCTGCCGGAGAATCCGTCGCTGCAGGCATCGGTGGCGGAACTGGAGGGTCGGGAATGGAAACCGCCCGCGCCGCTGCCGGTGGTGGCAGGGCGCGCGGCCCGGTATGCCGGTACGGCGGCCTGCAAGGAGTGCCACGCACGCGAGCACGGGCACTGGGCGCAGACGGGGATGGCGAAGATGCTGCGGCCGTTTGACGAGAGAAACGCGCCGGGCATCTTTGAAGGAGCGCAGGTCGCGGGCGAGGATGGGCAGGTGGTGGCTCGGTTTTTGAACGTCGATGGCCGGCCCCATATCGAGGTGAAGGGCGAGCGGTACCCGGTAGAGTTTCAAATCGGGTCGAAGTGGCAATGGGGCTTTGCCACGCGCGCGCCCGATGGGCGTGTGCACGTGTTCCCGTATCAGTACAACCGGAAGGAAGCGATCTGGCTGAACTATTGGAAGCGTCTGGATCCGCCCGGGTCGGAACGGGCGGTGCCGGAGAATTTCCTGAAGTTTTCCCCGGCAACCGACTACCTGAGAAACTGCGCGCCGTGTCACACAAGCCAGCTAGGCAAGGCGGGATACCAGGAGCCGGGAGTGAACTGCGAGATGTGCCACGGCCCATCGGCGGAGCATGCGGAGGCGTGGCGCAAGGGCAGGGCGCCGGGCAAGGGGCCGATGGACCCTCCGGTGAGTTTCGGGAAGATTTCGGCGCGTGAGTATCTGACGATTTGTGGACAGTGCCACCGGCAGTCGGCCGTGTTCAAGCGGGGCGAGGGTCTCAATTATTCGGGACGGACTCCGCAGTTCTGGCTGACGGCGGGTAGCCGTCCGTTGATCGAGTTTTCGCGGAAGGCGTTCTACCGGGACGGGCGGTTCCGCGAGACGACGTTTATCGTCGAGGCGCTGGAACGAAGCCAGTGCTTTCAAAAGGGCGGCGCGCACTGCGGCCACTGTCACGCACCGCATGGGGAGGGCGCGGCGGGGAACCCGACCTCGCTGAAGTATCGCGACGAGCCGGACAGGATGTGCACGCAATGCCATGCCGGCTACGGCGTGGTGCATAGCAAGCACAAGCCGGGGAGCGAAGCCAGCCAGTGCGTCACCTGCCACATGCCACGCATCATGAACGCGCTGCTGTTCAAGGCGCGGACACACACGATCGACGACAAGCCGGACCCGGCAATGGCGCAGCGGTTCGGGCCGCTCCAGAGTCCGTACGTGTGCCGGGAGTGCCACCCGGCAAGGTAACTAAAAGACGTACTTGAGCGCGAACTGGATCTGGCGCGGTTGGCCGGTGCTGCCGATGCGGCCGAAGTTGGCCGGGGCGTTGATGTTGGCCGCGGGTCCGCCGAAGTTCACGCGATTGAAGACGTTGAACATCTCGGTGCGGAACTGAAGGCGATGCCGCTCGTAAATGGCGAAGTTCTTGAGGATGCTGATGTCTTCGTTGAGCGAGCCGAAGTTCCGGATATCGCCATAGTTCGGGGCGGCGTTGCCGAAGGTAAACGGCGCGGGCTGGGCGAAGGCGTCGATGTTGAGGTAGACGTCGCGGGCAGGGTCGAAGCTGCCGCGGTCGGCGTTGCGGAGCGGGTTCACGCCGGCGACGCGATTGGGGCGGTTGCCCGCGCCGAACAACGGAATAACGCCGCCGCCGCCGATGCCCAGCGGCGTCCCGGAAGCGTAGCGGTGGATGGTATTGAGAGCCCATCCGCCCACGATCTGGTTGACGACCGCGTTCGCGCCGGAGAGGAACTTCTTGTTGCGGCCGAACGGGAACTCGTAGGTCCAGGAGATCACCAGGTTGTGCGGAATGTCGAACTGCGCCAGGCGCTTTTCAAGTCCCCGATTCGCCGTGTCAAGGGCCCGGGCGTTCGAGGCGTCGTCCCCCCAGCCGGTGTAGCCGCCGCCGTGGATGTGGGTCTTCGAGAACGTATAGGCGAACAGCATGGAAGCGCCATTGGCATAGCGCCGCTGGAGGCGAATCTGCATCGAGTTGTACATCGAGAAGCCGGTGGGCTGCAGCAGGTTCCGGATGTCGACGAACTGGGGATAGGGCCGGAGGGCCTGGGCGACGGAGCCCGTGAATCCGGCATACGGGGGTAGGACGCCGGCCGCGCGGGCCTCCGCCGAATTGATGTTGGAGTTGAGGACATTGCCGAGGCGGAGGTGACTGGAGTCGACCTGGTTGAGGTTTTCCAGGCCCGCAGGCAGGGCAACGCTCTTCTGGCCGACATAGGCGATGTCGAAGAGAAACTGCCCCGGAAGTTCGCGCTGGATGGAGAGGGTCCAGCTATTGGTGTAGCCGGGTTTGTTGGCGCCGGGGTTGAAGAAGTCGATGACGTTGTTGTTCAGCAGGTCGGGGTTGGTCAGCGGCAGGCGTCCGGTGAACGCGGGGACGCCGTCTTCGAGCAGAAAGGCCGGCACGCGGCCGGAGGTCAACTGCGGGAAGGTCTGGGTGAAGGAGAAGCCGTGGTTGAAATAGCGGCTGAGGCGGCCGATGGAGGTGCCGTTGGTAGGCGACCAGAAGATGCCGAAGCCGGACCGGAGAACGGTCTTCTGATTGATCTGGTAGGCGATGCCGAGGCGCGGCGAGAACGCGCGCATGTAGGTGGGCCCGAGGCGTTCGCCGGCTTTGATGAAGGCGAGCGCGCCGGCACGTCCGCCGGCCCCGGGGTTGGCGGCGGTGAGGTCGAGGAACGACTGGGCGTTGTTGCGTTCGAAAACGACGGTGGGAATCTCGTGGCGGACACCGAGCGTCACGGTGAGTTTGCGGTTCACGCGCATGACGTCTTCGAAGAACCACGCGTAGAACTCGTGCTGCATCTTGCGCTCGGGGGCGGGGATGAGGCGCTGTCCCGAGAACACCTGGCCGAGCAGGTAGCTGGCCCAACCGTTGCCGAGATTGTTCTGCTGGGCGCTCGAGAGATTCGAGGTGGAGAGGTTGGAGAAGACGTACTGCCCGGAGAGGCCGCCGGTATCGGTGCCGGCAAAGTTATCGAAGCGGAGGAGACGGCCCTCGCCGCCGAACTTCAACGTGTGGCGGCCTTTGATCCAGGTGAAGTTGTCGAGGAAGACCCACGAGATGTTGGCCGAGGGATCGTTAGGCTGCTGGTTCGAGTTGCCGATGGTGAGCCCGCCGTAAGGGTTGTTGATGGTGAAGGCGGGGAACCCGGGAGCGTCCGACGGAATGCCTCTGAGCTGGACGGTTTCGTTGCCGCGGCGAGTGTCGAGCTGGCGGGTGGGGTTGGAGTAGGTGTAGCCGAAGCCGAAGTGATGGAGAAGGTTGGGGCGGATGGTCTGGTCGTAGTTGAGGCGGTAGTTCTCGCCTCGGATGTTGGAGAGGAACCAGAGGCCGAGAGGACCAAGTTCGCCGAACTCCGATCGCGCGAAGCCGTCGTTCAGCGAACGCCACATCGAAAACGAGAGGCGGTTGTTGGTGTTGATGAGATGGTCGAGCTTGAGCGACCAGACATCGTCTTCGGTGTAGTTGGAGGCGCGGTGGATGAAGTTGTTAAAGTAGCCGGCATTGTCCGGGTTCGGGACCAGGGCGAGAGCACGAAGCGCGGTGGCGCTCATGCGGGCGCGCGGGATGATGTTGCCCGCGAAGGGTGTGCGGGTGCCGTCGGAAAGGGTGGTTGCCGGATCGAAGATGGGGATCATGCCGCCGGCGGCGTCGGTGTAGGAGGTGAAGTCGCCATTGCGGAAGGCGGTAGGGGGAATCGAAACCAGCGAGCCGTTGATGGGCGGGGCGTTGCGGACGTAGGTGTAGTTGAAGTTCCAGAAGGTACGGTCGCGGCCGTTGTAGAGCTTGGGGATGAAGACCGGTCCGCCAAGAGCGCCGCCGGCTTCGTTGAAGCGGACACGGGGACGAACGCGGGCGAAGAAGGGGCGGGCGTCCGTCTTGTCGTTATGGAGAAACTCAAAGAGGGTTCCATGGAATTGATTGGAGCCCGAGCGGAGAGTGTAATTAATGATGCCGAGTCCGCGGCCATATTCGGCGGGGAAGAGAGTGTTTTGGACTTTGAATTCCTCGACGGCTTCGTAGGGCGGGGCGGATTGTCCGAGGAAGCCGGGGTTGCCGGCAAGCTGCGCGGAGATGCCGTCGACGAGCACTTCCTGGGTGAACTCGGGACTGCCATTGATGCTCTTGCCCCACTGGCTGCCCTGGACGCCGGGGGTCAGGAAGATGAACGACTCGGGCTGACGGCGGCCGGAAGCGGCGGTGGTGGCCGCGCCGGTACCAACCTGGATGGGGAGGTCGAGGAGGGTCTGGCGCTGGAGGACTGTCGAGACTTCCGGAGTCGTCGTCTGCAGCGCGATGAGATCGGCCGTGACGTTGACGGTTTCGTTCACTGAACCGACTTCCATGATGATGGAGAGTTCGATGGCGGTGGCGGTGAGGATGGCGACGCGCTCACGGACAGTCTTGCGGAAGCCCGGTTTTTCGGCTTCCAGGCGGTAGGGTCCGGGCTGGAGAGCGCGGAAGACGAAGCCGGCGTCGGTCGATTCGGTTTCGGTGGCGACGTTCGTGGCGGTGTTGGTGAGCCGGATGAGCACT
>JAEUQD010000314.1 GCA_016789925.1 Bryobacterales bacterium
CGAATCATTGAGAAAAAATTTTAATTTAATCGATAGTGTCCTTGTGTTAATGTAATGTGCACAAGCCTTTGGGATAGGGTTACCGTTCGCTCTTTCAAATTTCCCCACAGCGTCTGCGTCCGTACTTTCTTCCGTACGGTAGGTCTATTCCGGATGGCCCGATTTTCTATCCAAAAGGGGACAACCAAGATGCACATCCAGAACATGGGCCTTCTCTTGGCTGTGGCCGGCGCCATTCCGCTGGCCATGGCTCAATCCACCTACTCTGAGATCCTCGGAACCGTCACTGATCCCTCCGGCGGCGCTGTCGCTGACGCAAAAGTCACCGTCAAAAGTCTGGACACAAACATTCCCAACGAGACCAGTACGGCCACCGACGGCTCGTTTCGTGTACGGCAGCTTGCCATCGGCAACTACGAGGTCGCTATCGACAAGCCCGGATTCGCCCGCTATAAACAAGGCCCGATCGTTCTCCGCTTGAACCAAACCGCGAATTTGTCGATCAAATTAGAGGTTTCTTCTACAACCGAGACCATTACGGTCAATGCGGATGCTGTAATTATCAACACTACGAACGCCGAAGTGGGCACAAACTTCGAGGCCAAGCGCGTCTCCGAACTCCCCTTGGCAGTGAATAGAAACATCCTCAATCTGGCGTTGTCCGTGCCGGGTGTCTCGGAGCTTTCTTCCGGCCAAACCGCGTTCGCCTCGGGCACCGTGAACTTCTCCGTCAACGGCATGCGCGTGCGGTCGAATAACTTCATGATCGACGGGCAGGATTCCAACGATCCTTCGGTGACGGGCAACCAGCAGACGATCAACAATCCCGACGTGGTGGCGGAGTTCCGAATCATCACCAACCAGTTCCTGGCCGAGTATGGCCGGGCGGCGGGCAGCGTCGTTAGTATCGTCACCAAGAGCGGCACCAACGAGCCACACGGCTCCGCGTTCTGGTTCTACAACGGCAATAAACTCAACACGCTTTCCAATCAGGAGGTGAACGCACGCGTAACGCAAGTACCCTTCCTCGTTGAGAACCAGTTTGGCGGTACGATCGGCGGTCCGGTCTACATTCCCAAGGTCTACAACGGCAAGAACAAGACGTTCTTCTTCACTTCGCTCCAGAAGTGGTCCATCCGCCAACAGGGTTTCGGCACGACCCTCAGCGGTGCGCCCACGCAGGAGGGCCGCGGCATCCTTGAGCGCGTTGCAACCGGCCGTCCGCAAATTCAGGCCTTGCTCACTTATCTGCCGGCGGCACAGGTGCCTACCGGCCGCAGCGTGACCCTCACCGCCGCTGGCCAGACGTATAGTGTCCCGGTTGGTTCCATTACTGGTTCGGCCGCGCTCACCCAGGACAACTGGCAGGGTTCGGCGCGCGGCGACCATCGCTTCAACGACAAACACAGCCTGTCGATGCGCTACATCGTCAACGACGACCTCATCTCGGGTACGGGCCAGGTCACCCCGCCGGGACTCACCACGATTTCCCCGGCGCGGAGCCAATCGGCCTTCATCGCCCTCAATAGCACTCTGAGCCCCAGTGCATTCAACGAGTTCCGCGTGTCCTATCAGCGCGTCAACACGTCCTCGAACGCCTCGAACTCCGCCTCCGAGGCCATCCCGTCGCTCGAGGTCGCCGAACTCGGCCTGGTCGGAATCAACGCCGCCACCAGCCGCACCGCCATCGGGCTTGCGGTAAACCTGCCGCAATTCCGCCGCAACAACACCTATCAGGTGCAAAACACCACCGGCATCATCAGCGGCAAACATTCGATCAAGTTCGGCATCGACTTCTCCCGTCGCGACATCATCAGCTTCTTCGGTCCCACGGCCCGCGGCTCGCTCTCCTACGACACTCTCCAACGCCTCTATGACGATATCGCCACGGTGGCCACCATTAACGCCAAGCTTCCCGGTGGCGACGTCATCTGGCCCTTCAAGTACTACGACTACTTCGGCTTCGTTCAGGATGAGTGGCGGCTCACGTCCAGCCTGACCCTGACCTACGGCATGCGCTACGAAACGGCCGGCCCCACCTGGACCGGCATCTACAAAGTGAACGAGCGCATCGTCGCGGCTTCCGGAGGCAACCCCGACTTCCGCATGACACCCACGCCGCCCCGTGATCTCAATAACTTCGCCCCGCGCTTCGGTTTCAACTATCGCCTGCCCAAGCTCGGTTGGCTCACCGGCGATGGCGCCACTGTCCTCCGCGGCGGATACTCCCGCACCTACGACCACAATTTTGTGAACCTGACCCTCAACGTCGCCTCGGCCTTCCCGTTCCTCAATTCAGTGAACTTCATTCAGGGAGGCGTGGCCACGAATGCGTTCGCAACCATCCAGAACGCGCGCGCGGTGGGTGTGCCGGCCAATCCCCGCACCGCCAACCGCACCATCCTGTCCAACGACAATCGCGCCACCGTCGCCGAACAGTTCGCCTTCCAGTTGCAGCGCGAAATCGCCAAGGATTGGGCGGTGACCTTCGGCTGGATCGGCACCAAGGGCACCGGCCTGTTCCAGACCATCGACAACAACCCCATCATCCCCGGCAGTTCTCCGGCACAGCGCCTCAATACTTTTCTTGGCGTCGTCCGCGAACGCTGCAACTGCGCCAGTTCCATCTATCACTCAATGCAAGCCTCACTCGAAAAGCGCCTCTCCCGCAATTTCTCGATGGGCGCCCATTACACCTGGAGTTCTTTTATTGACGACGCTTCCGAACTTTTCAATCCCAACGCCCTTGCTGACGTGGCCGTCCCCCAGGACAGCTTCAACCGGAAGATCGAGCGCGGCCGCTCCACCTTCGACCGGCCTCACCGTTTCACGGCGAACAGCGTTTGGGAGGTCCCTGTGTTCAGCGACCAGAAGGGCTTCGCGGGTAAGGTGCTCGGCGGCTGGCAGGTGTCTCCGTTCCTCACATTCCAATCCGGCGCCCCCTTCACTCCCCTCAACGGCGCGGATCCGGCGGGCCGCCTGGCCGGGATCAGTGGCCTCGTCGGCGTCGCAATTCGGCCTATGGTGGTTGGGAACACCGACGTCTCCAGCGCCAATATCGAGGACCTCTATCGCCGGTGGCAAGGCGGCGAGCGTTTCTTCCGTCAAATCACAGCCGCCGAGCAGATTGGCAACGCCGGCCGCGGCATTCTCCGCGCCGACGGCATCGGCAAACTCGACATCGGCTTCATGAAGAACACCAACATTACGGAAACCATGCGGCTCCAGTTGCGCGCCGACATGTTCAATGTGACCAACACGCGCAACTTTGGGATTCCCGATGCCCGCGTCAACTCCGCCGCCTTCCTCAACCAGTGGAATACCGATGGCGGACGCCGCCGCATTCAAATCGGCGCGCGGATTGTGTTTTGATGCGCTCAGCCCTAGCAGCCCGTGTCTAAACCCCCCGATTTTCGACTGGCGCCAAAATCCGACATTCACATTCAGCGAGTCGAAAAACCGGTCCGAGTGAGTGGAAGAACAACAGGAGCCTCGAAAAATGGCCTTCAACGACCTTCAGGACA
>JAEUQD010000336.1 GCA_016789925.1 Bryobacterales bacterium
GAGGAACTCCGTCTCTACAGTCCCCTCGTCACGCCTGGCAGCTACCTGATCGTCGAAGACACCCACTTCAACGGGCACCCCATCCTGCCCAACCACGGTCCCGGACCCTGGGAAGCCATCGACGATTTCCTCGCCACCACCTCCGACTTCACCATCGATCGCGCCCCCGAAAAATTCCTTTTTACCTTTAACCCCCGCGGATTCCTGAAGCGCCGCTGATTTTGCGCCGCCTGCCTCCTAGGCGCATCCCTGTTGAGATGCGTATCTTCCTAATTGGCGCCGCGGGCGGCGTGGGCGCGGCCACAACCCGGCGGTTGAGGCTATCCGGAGCCGAAGTCATCCTCGCCGGCCGCAACGAAGAGAAACTGGCTGCCCTCGGGTCCTCTTACGCCGTGCTCGATGCCACTGACTTCGACGCGGTCTCCCAAGCTGTCCAAAAAGCGGGCCCTATCGACGGCATCGTCAACTGCGCCGGTTCGATCCTACTCAAGCCGGCCCATCTCACCTCCGAGCGTGAATTCCGCGATACCATCGACCTCAACCTGAAAACCGCCTTCGCCGCCGTCCGGGCCGGAGCCCAGGCCATGATACACACCGGCGGTTCCATCGTGCTTTGCGCCACCGCCGCCGCCCGTACCGGATTCGCGAACCACGAAGCGATTGCCGCGGCCAAGGCGGGGGTCATCGGCTTGACCCTGTCGGCCGCCGCCTCCTACGCCCCCCGCAACATCCGTGTCAATTGCGTCGCCCCCGGCCTGCTCGACACGCCGATGAGCGCCCGGATCACGCAAAACGAGACGGCCCTCAAGGCATCCCAGGCAATGCACGCCCTCGGCCGCATCGGACGCCCCGAAGACGTCGCCTCCGCAATCTGCTGGCTCCTCAATCCGGAAAACTCCTGGATCACCGGTCAGGTGATCGGCGTTGACGGCGGCCTGGGCACCGTGCGCGCCCGATGACCACCTTCAGCCGGGCACGAGCCGGTCGGACGTCTGAGCCCGGAAAGCAGTAACCCGTATGTTATACTCCGGTTCATCGAGTGCGATTGCTCAGTATTGAAATAAGGGAGTCTATTCCAAGATGAAGCGACTATCTTTCGCTTTTGCGTGTTTCCTGCTCCTGCTTGCCTCCTCCAATCTTTGGGCGCAACAGAGCACAGGTTCCATGGCCGGCACGGTGACCGATCCGAACGGGGCTGCGGTCCCCGACGCCAAGGTCGTTGCCCTGCATGTTCCTACGGGACAACAATTTACCAGTAACACCACGTACGCCGGCCTGTACGTTTTCGGCAGCCTGCCCGTCGGTCCCTACACCGTCTCGGTCGAAAAGACGGGCTTCAAGAAGCTGTCTCGCAGCGGCATCGAAATCCGCATCGCGCAACGCCAGGAACTGGCCCTTACCCTCGAACTCGGCGACGTCATGCAGACCGTCGAAGTCACCGCGGAAGCGCCGCTGCTGGAAACCACCAGCGCCATGCGCGGCCAAAACGTCTCCGTCAAGTTCCTCAATAATCTGCCGTTCTTCTCCGGCGGCATCCGCAACCCCCGCAGCTTTGTCACCTATATGCCCGGCGTCAACAACGTCGCCGGTGAAATCACGATCGCCGGCGCGGGAGCTCGTGGCCAGGAGATCCTCATCGACGGCGCGTCGGCCACCATTCCGGAATCCGGCGGCACCTCCTTCAACTTCCCGGCCGCGGAAATGTTCGGTGAGTTCAAGCTCCTCACCGGCACCTTCGACGCCGAGTACGGCCGTTTCGGCGGCGGCGTCGAAATCTACGTGACCAAGTCCGGCACCAACGATCTGCACGGAACGCTGTTCCACAACATGCGCCGCGACATCTGGAACGCCAACGCCTGGGCCAACAACGCCCGTGGCCTCGCTCGCCCGAAGGACCGCTTTAACGAATACGGCGCCGGCGTCGGCGGCCCCATTTGGATCCCCAAGGTCTACGACGGCCGCAACAAGTCCTTCTTTTTCTTCACCTACTCGCGCGACAAGCGGCCCATCAGCACCGGAGCTGCGCTCAGCACAGTGCCCACCGCGCTGATGCGCCAAGGTAACTTCTCGCAGGTCCCGCAGGCCATCTACGACCCCGCCACTACCGCGGGCAACGTGCGCACGCCCTTCCCCGGCAACATCATCCCGCGCAATCGCTTTTCCACGATCTCCGCGAACATGGTCGGCGCTGTGCCGGACCCCACCCGGTCCGCGCTCATCAGCAACTTCGACTTCATCAACACCACCATCTTCGACCGCGAAATCTACAACCTCAAGTTCGACCACTCCATCACACCCAACAACCGCATCTCGTTCACGGTCACCAAGGAAGACAACCCCAGCGACATCCTCCAGGCCCTTCCCGGCGCGCTCAGTCAGAACTTGAAGACCAGCCAGCGGCCCGACAACTGGCGCTGGAATCACGACTACGTCATCAAGCCCACGATGTTGCTGCACACCACCTTCGGTTACTCCCGGACCCGCCAACTCTGGGACAACCCCTACCAGAAGGGCTTCGCTTCCAAGTTCGGCTTCCCCGGCATCACCGGCGACTCCGACGCCACCCCGCGCGTCATCTTCAACGGCCCCGAGGGGCTCACTCCGTGGGGCGTTCAGGATGGCAAGGTTGGCAACGGCAGCCAGATCAACATCACCTATCACCTGAATTCTGCGGTCAGCATCGTCCGCGGCAAGCACGAGTTCAAGATTGGCGGCGACGTCCGCCGTCTCCACACCACGTCGAATCCCATCGACCTCGCGGGCACCAACGGCCGTTACCAGTTCGCCCGGTCGCAGACCGCCCTGCCCACCAACCTCTCGGGTACGGGTCATGTGTTTGCCAGTTTTCTGCTGGGTCTGCCCGATCAGGCCGACCGCGTCGCTACCCCGGTCATCATCGGTAACATCCGCTATGGCTATCACGCCGGGTTCTTCCAGGACACCTGGAAGGTCAACTCCCGGCTCACCCTCAGCCTCGGCTTCCGTTACGAAGTGCCGATCGGCTGGCATGACGTGGATGGCAACTACTCCGCCATGAACCGGAACCTGCCCAACGCGGCGGCCGGTGGACTTCCGGGCGCCTACGAGTTCTACGGCAAAGGGACCGGACGCACTGGCCAGAAGCGCCCCTATCGGACCGATTTCACCGAAGTCGGCCCGCGCCTCGGCTTCAGCTACCGCCTGTTCGAAAAGACGGTGTTCCGCGGCGGGTACGGCATCTACTACCAGACACTCGGCGGAGCCGGCTGCGGCTGCCGCATCGGCTTCTCGAACCCCATCACCTTGGTTTCCGACGGCCTCAATGGCGCTCTCAACTGGGACAGCGGGATTGCCGCCCCTCCGAGCTTCCGTCCGCCACCACTCATCGATCCCGCCGTCGGCAACTTCAATTCGGTCGACGTCTTCTCCGATAACTACGGTTTCGCTCCGCGCATTCACACCTGGAGCGCCACCATCCAGCACGAGATCGGCAAGTACCTGATCGACATCTCTTATCAGGGCAATCGCGGCCGCCGCCTCAACTCCACGCTCCTGCTCAACCAGTTGCCCACCAGCCGCCTCGCCCTCGGTTCGCTCCTCCAGCAGCGCATCGATTCCCCCGCGGCCGCCGCGGCCGGCTTCACCAAGCCGTTCCCCTCCTTCCCCAACAACCAGACCGTCGCCCAGTCTTTGCGGCCTTTCCCGCAGTATTTCGACGTCAGCGAGTACAACGCGGGCATCGGCCGGAGTTGGTACGATTCGCTCCAGACCAAGGTGGAGCGCCGCTTTGGCGACTGGCAGATGATGGCCGGCTACACGTTCTCGAAGACGCTCGGCATCGGCCATTTCCGTCAGGTCTTCAACCAGGCCTTCGGAACCTCTGGCTACAACGTCGCCGCCCAGGACAACTACAACTACAACGAGATGAAGTCCTACCAGCCCTTCGATCTCCCGCACGTGTTCAACCTGCTGCTTGCCTACGACCTGCCGATGGGCAAAGGCAAGAAGTTCATGAACTCCAGCAACTTCCTCAGCAACCTCCTCTTCGGTGGCTGGAACGTGAGCGGCATCGCCCGCTACCAGGCGGGTCCGCTGCTGCTCGTGCAGGCGCCCGCCAATACCCTCGGCACTGGTGTTCTCTTCACGTTCTTCAAGAAGGCCAACGTCGGCACCGGTCCGATTCAGACCGGCATCGACCGCGGCACGCTGGATCCAAACAACCCGAACACGCGCTGGCTCAACCCGGCTGCCTTCGCCGTGCCTGGCCAGTATGAACTGGGCAACGCCGCGCAATACTACGGCGACATGCGCAACCCGCCCGTCCTCGACGAGCGCCTCGCCATCCAAAAGCGCATGCGCTTCCCCGTCAACGCCGACCGTTCCGTCGACCTCATCTACCGCGTCGATGCCTTCAACATGTTCAACCGGACCGCGTTCGGCGGCATTGTCAACGTCGTCGGCAACGCCAACTTCGGCCGCCCCACCGGTCCCCAGGTTGGCGCGCGCCTCATCACCATGGGTCTCCGCCTCGACTTCTAAGTCCCGGCCAGTCCCCCTCTCCACGGCCCGAAGCTTCGGCTTCGGGCCTTTTTCTTGTCACGTGCCCTTAAGGCCTTGAATGTAAATGTCTGGTAAAGGCCCCGACCAGGCCGTTCGGACCAAGTTACTGATCGTTGACGACGGCGAAAAATTCGTACGTCTGCTGCGCGACTACCTCGATATCATGCTGCCCGGGCTCAACGGCCTGGACCTCCTCCGCGAGCTTCGCCGCGACTCCCACGTACCCGTGCTCATGCTCACCGCCCTCGGCGACGCCGCTCACGAGCTCCGCTCCCCCCTCGGCCGCATGCAGGTGGTCCTCGGCGTCCTCGAGGACAGGGTCAAATCCGAGGACAAGCCCTATCTCCGCGACCTCCAGAAGGAAGTCGATTTCATGGCCGGACTCACTATGGAGGTGCTCACCTTCGCCCGCGCCGGAATGCGCCCGGAAAACGTCGATCTTGTCCCCCTCAATCTCCGCCCAATCGTCGAGCGCGCGGTCGCCTCGAGGCCGGTGGATCCGCTGATATCCAAATCGAGATCGCCCCGGACCTCAAGGTTCGCGGCGAGAGAAACTATCTCTTCCGCGCCATCTCAAACCTGGTGCGCAACGCAATCCGGTATGCCGGCGAAGAAGGACCGATCACCACTGCCGCGCACCGCCAGGCCGATCGCATCGTGGTCACGGTGGCCGATTCCGGGCCCGGCGTGCCAGAGGAAGCGCTGGAACGAATCTTCACGCCCTTCTTCCGTCTGGAATCCGCCCGGGACCATAAACCCGAAGGAACCGGACTAGGCCTTGCCATCACCCGAAGCTGCCTCGAGGCCCGTGGCGGCGTCGTCACTTGCAGTAACAGAAAACCGCGTGGCTTGATCGTCACCCTGACTTTGCAGCCGGCTTAGCTGCGCTATTTGATAGTGATATGTTGTCTGGTGTCTAATTGTGTCAGTCCAATTCAGCGAAAGGTGTAACCGAAATGAGCGGCGTCGTATCTCGTTTCCGTCGGATGTTCCCATTCCTCGTGGCTGCCTGTCTCAGCGCCCTATCAATCGACGGAATCATGTCCGCCCCAGCTCGGGTAGCGTACACGGCGACTTTTCAGGAGTGGCTCTATGATCGATCGGGCAAGCTGCTGCTGACGCAGACGGGACTGCACGCGCAGCGGGTCGACGGGTCGGCGGTGCGCGCTCGCAACGTCGAGCGGCCGGATAAGACCGGCTTCGTGACCCAGCGAGCCATTCTCGATCTGGCGCGCGCTGAAGAGATTGCTCTTGACCCGCTCACCGAGTCGATCACCACCACGCCCCTGCGCCGCGACAACGTCGAGTTCTACAGGACACTGGCTACGGCCACCGACTGCACGGACGATCATTCCGTGGTGCGGAACACCATGCTCGGCTACGACGTTGTCCGCGATGTGCAGACTATTGGACGCCAGACAGCAAGAATCATGCGGAGGGAAATCTGGCGTGCTCCCGACTTGGGCTGTCTTCCCTTGAAAGAAACGCTGACCATCGGCCGGACCGAGGCTGACGCATCTGCGGCGACCATCCGGGAAGTGCTCAAGATCGAAGAGGGAGAACCGGACGCCGCGTTGTTCGAACTGCCTGCGGGATACATCGAACGGTCTCCGTCCGCGAGATCGGACGAACTCCGAAAGCGCTACCCCGGAGCGTCGTGCTCAACCTGCCCGAAGCAGGCGAACCAGGAATTGGACGACGTGTATTCTCGCCGGCAGGCCGACCGCGGCAAGTGACGTTTCCTGAAATTTCGTCCCCCACTCCGATCCGAACCTGGGGGCTGCTCCTCCTTCGCAGGCGCCGCTCAGCGCGGACGGAATGATTCCAAGGGTCCGCCTTCCACCAGCCTGTACGCCCCCCTGCGCACATTCTTGAACTCCGCCACCACCCCGCTGGGCCACTCCACCACCACGCGATTCGCCGACTCCCGCGATCCCAGCCCAAATGTCACCGCCAACTCCGATTGCGACAGGTAACTCGACCCGCTCTTCACCGTCCGCATCTGCCCGCCCTCCGGCGTGAATACGCGCACTACCGCCCCGATGGCGTCCCGGTTCGATTTCGTCCCTTGTAGCAGAACCCGCAGCGAATGCCGCCCCGCCGCGACATCGTTGCGGTACAGCCGTGCCGGACCCTGATTTTCCGTTAGCAGCAAGTCCACGTCGCCGTCGTTGTCGAAGTCGCCACAGGCCAAGCCTCGCGCCACTTTCGGAGCCGCAAACTCCGTGCCCACCTGCCGCGCGACATCGTCGAACACACCGCGCCCGCTATTCAAAAACAGGTGCGGCGCTTGCGCATAGCGCGCCCGTCCGCCCAGGCTGCGAACGGTCTCGTCGATATGGCCATTCACCGCCGCCAAATCCAACCACCCATCGAGATCGGCGTCGAAGAACAAACAGCCGAATCCCAGGCTGCTCCGCGAGGCCGCGCCGACTCCCGTTCGCCCCGCCGCATCGCTGAATACACCATCCGGACGCGCCCGGTAGAGCGCCATCATCTCGTTATCGAAGTTCGTGATCGCCACGCCGGGATAACCCGAATTCTCGAAATCGCCCGCGTCGATCCCCATCCCCGCGCGCGCTTTGCCGTCGTCGCTGAACGCCAATCCCGCGCGCACGCCCACTTCCTCGAACTTGCCGTTGCGCAAATTCCGGTACACTTTGTTCGGCTGCGTGTCATTCGCCACCACAAGCCCCGGCCAGCCGTTGCGGTCGTAATCGACCAGCGTCACCCCCAGCGACTTCGAACTCGAATCGAAGATTCCGCTGCTCGCCGTCACATCTTCAAATCGTCCGCCGCCCCGGTTGCGAAACAGCCAGCAAGTCGAGCCCCGGTACGCCTCCGGAGTGCAATACGACTTATTCTTCCCGTCAAGGCTGCAAAACACATCGTGTGCCGCCGACCATTGCACGTAGTTACACACGAATAAGTCGAGTAGCCCGTCGCGGTCGTAATCCAACCACATCGCCGATGTACTGAACGCCGTCCGCCCTATCAACCCCGCCGCCCGCGTCACATCGGTAAACCGTCCTTTGCCGGTGTTGCGGAACAGCCGGTTTTGTCCCACCGCCGTCACGAATAAGTCGGGATAACCGTCGTTGTCGTAATCCCCCACCGCGACCCCCATCGCGTACATCTCCACATCCAGCCCCACCGTGGCCGTCACATCGGTGAACGTCCCGTTGCGGTTGTTCCGGTACAGCCGCAGCGTGCTGCTTTGCCGCTTGTGCCCGTCCCAATCGCACCCGTTCGCGAACACGATGTCCAGCCAGCCGTCCTGGTCGTAATCGATAAATGCGCATCCCGGACCCATCGTCTCCGGCAGATACTTTGCGCCGAACGCCCCGCTGTTATGCCGGAAGTTCAGCCCCGCCGCGCTTGTGACATCCACCAGCCGGAAGCCCGGATCGCGCCGCGCCAGCGCCGCTCGCAGGAACGATCGGCGAGTCACGCGATGCTCACCAGCCCGTTCCGGATCGCATACACCACCAGTTCTGCCGTATTGTGCAGGTGTAACGCCTCCATGATGTTGGCCCGGTGCACGGCCACCGTATTCGGACTCAACCCCAACACCAGTGCGATATCCTTATTCGACTTGCCCGCGACAATCAACTGGAGCACTTCCAGTTCGCGGTCGCTCAAGGCCCGCGCCGCCGCCGGTTCGCCCGCTGCCGGCAACGCCAACCGCGGATCCAACACCTGCTCACCAGCCGCCAGTTGCTTCACCGCCTCGACAAGTTCCAAGTCCATCGCGTTCTTGAGCAAATACCCCTTGGCGCCCGCGTCCAGACAGTTCCTCACGTAACTCGCCTCCGCGTGCATGCTCAGAATCAACACGGCAATCTCCGGCGCGTCCCGCACGATGCGTCGCGTGGCCACCGCGCCGTTCATCGAAGGCAGCGCGAAGTCCATCACCACGACGTCGGGCCGCAGCGCCAGCACAAGGTCCACTGCCTCCTGCCCGTCGCCGGCTTCCGCCACCACCTCAATTCGCGGATCGTCCTCCAGCATGCGCCTAAACCCACGCCTGACCAACAGATGGTCATCCACCAGGACCACCCGTATCCGTGTCTCAGATGCCGGCTGCATGCAACTCCTCCACCAGGACGGGAACCGTCAAGCGGACCAGCGCCCCGCCCCCCGCGCCTTCCACAAATTCGATCGTCCCGCCCACAATGTCCGCCCGCTCCCGCATCGACACCAATCCCAACCCGTCTTTGCCCCTGCAGCCAAAGCCCACTCCTTCGTCCTCAATCTCAACGCGCACCCCCTGCGGCGCCAGCGTCAGCCGCACTTCCGCCCTCCGGCAGCCGGAATGCCGCGCGACATTGTTCAACGCCTCCTGCACGACGCGATACACGTGAATGCCCACCTCGCGCGGTAGCAGGCACCCACCGCCCGCCTTCACATACCGCACGGCAATCCCCGTCCGGTGTTCGAACGTCGCCAGATAGCCCTCCAAAGCGCTTTCCAATCCCGCTTCTTCCAGCACAATCGGATGCAACGCCTGCGACAAGGCCCGCACTTTTTCCAGGGTCGCCTGCACAATTTCGTGGACCTCGCGCAGGTCCGCCGCCTCCGGTTTCCGGTGCGCTCGTTGCAACAGCGTCCCCACCGCCGTCAGCACCTGGCCGAACTCATCGTGCAACTCCCGCGAAATCGACCGGAATGTGCTCTCCTGGATCGAGATCAACTGCTGTGCCAGTTCGCTCCTGCGCTGCGACAGCGCCGTCACCTGGTCGAAAACCCTCCGGTTGTAATTCACCAGATACACGCTCACCGCCGCGATGAGCGCCAGCATCGCCGCCAGAAAGATATATAAGTTACGTTCCACCTCGGCGTAGATCTCCGCGGTCCGTGCCGCCGCCTGCTGCTCGCTCTCGTTGTTCTGCACCAGCAGCCGCGACACTGCCGTACTCAGCGCTGCCTGCCGCGCCTGGAGCGACAGCCTGATTTGCGCCCGCGCCTCCTGCTCGTCCCGCTTCGCCAACTCGAAAACCCGGTCCAGCGCCGCCCAGAACTGGTCCATCGACCACGCGAGAAACCGCGCCTGGTCCTCCGTCCGGATACTCGGTGCAAACCGCGCCTCGCGCTCTACTGCATCTTCCAGGTCCACGCGAATTCGGTGAAACTGGCTGCGCCACGCCGACAGCGGATACGGCTCGTTGGCGTCCAGCATGTCGCGCATCGCCAGACCCAGCGTGTTCAGATTGTTCTGTATCCGCACCAGCAGCAGCGAGTCCATCCGGTTGCGGTCAATGATCTCCGTCTGCAGTTCCCTCAGCTTCCCGATCTGCGACCCCGTGTAGACCGCGTACACCGCCAGCGCGGCCAGACTCACCAGTAATCCGGCGAACCACCGTAAGCTAAGCCAACGTCGCGATTCCAAATCTTTCAACGGCACTGTGGGAGCTAGTTGAATTCTATTATTGCTTGCCTCACCCTCGCCCTGTACCATCGCTGGCAGTTCTGGGCGATTCATTCATGTTGCGATTCATCATTGGGGTTTTTGTCTTTTCCCTGGCTGCGCAGGATCCGTATGGCACGATCGAAGGTGAAGTCTTCGACCACTCGAACGCCCCTATCGGTGGAGCCCTGGTCACGCTCACCAATCTGAATACCGGGCTCGAACGCGCCACCACAGTGAACGCCGGCGGCCTCTTCCGTCTTCCGCTGCTCCCCATTGGCGCCTACCGCGTCCGCGTCGAAGCGCCGCGGTTTTCGCGCTTCGAGCAATCCCCTGTCCAGGTCAATGTCGGCCAGACCCTCCGGCTCGTCATCACTCTGGAGATCGCCACGGTGACGGAAACGGTCACTGTCAGCGGCGACGCCCCGCTCATCGACACCGCCACCAATGCCCTCGGCAAAGTGGTCACCGGGCGCGAGCTCACTGAGCTACCCCTCAACGGCCGCAACTTCACACAACTCGGCCTCCTGCAAACCGGCGTTGCTCCCCTCACCGCCGGCGTCCGCACCGCTGGTGGTTCGCTCCGCCAGTGCCAGGCTTACGTCGTCAATGGCATGCGCCCCGAAACCAACATGTACCTGGTCGACGGAGCGCAGAACCAGAACCGGATGGACGGCGGATTTGCTCTCCGCGTACCCGTCGACGCGATTGCCGAATTTCGCATTCTCACCCAGAGCGCCCCGCCCGAGTATGGTGGCACCGGAGGCGCAACCACCAGCGTTGTCAGCCGCTCCGGCTCCAACCGCGTTCACGGCTCTTTCTACGAGTTCTTCCGCAACGACAAGTTCGATGCCCGCAACTTCTTCTCCGAACGTGTCGAACCGCTCAAGCAGAATCAGTTCGGCGTCACCCTCGGTGGACCCGTCCGCAAAGACCGCTCCTTCCTCTTCGGTTACTTCGAAGGATTCCGCAACCGTCAAGGCGCCACCTATTCCGCCACCGTGCCCACCGCCCGCCAGCGCCTTGGCGATTTTTCCGAACGTTCTTCGCCCCTCATCAACTTCGCCGCCGGCGGCGTCGCCCTGCCCGGCAATCGCATTCCCGAAGCCGCCATTCATCCCGTCGCCCAGCGAGTCCTCAGCCTGTACCCGGCCGCGAACATCACCCCTTCGCTCTACCGGGCCACCGTCGTCGCCACCGACGACTATAACCAGGCCGGCATTCGCGCCGACTACAACTTCTCCTCCTCTAACCAGGCATTTATTCGCTATTCCTTTTCCGGCGGTCACGCCATCAACCCCATCTCCGTGCGCGGTTCCGAAGTCCCTGGCTTTCCCACCCGCGACGACACCGCCGCACATTCGGCGGTGCTCTCCGACACGCACG
>JAEUQD010001018.1 GCA_016789925.1 Bryobacterales bacterium
CCGACCTTGTTGTGATAAGTCGGCCGGAAGCGCTCCGTGTTGTACATCGAGTCAACGTCCACTTTCCTCGGCCCCAATGCCGGGTCGGGAATTGGTGTCAGCTCATAGCAGCCGTTGACAATCGACGTCATGATGCCGCTCTTGCCGTCCTGAATCGCGTCCGTCGCCATGCCCGCGAACGTCGTCGCCACCATCTTGTCGATGAAGTCGGCTTCGCCCGACCGCAATTCGTAGGTCAGGTCGCTGATCACCGTCTCTTCGCCGTGCTTCTGCACTTCCACCCCAAACGCCTCGCCCACCGACATCTTCTTCCGGTGGCCGAATGCGTCCGGTTCGCCGTACTCCTGTACCTTGTAGCCCTGCCACTCCGCGCCTTCTGACAAGACCACCATCGAATAGTTCGATGGATTGTTGCGCTTGTCCTTCAGCAGCAATTCGATCATCTTCTCTAAATCGAATTTATACTCCGGAATCGCGCACCGTGCCGACGTCACAAAGGCCGTGTAGAGCGACGTGTAGCCGGCATCGCGCCCAAACACGCGGAAGATACCCACGCGCTCATGGGACCCGATGGTCGACCGCTGCCGGTTGATGGCGTCCATTGCCCGCGTCACCGCCGTCGAAAACCCGATACAGTACTCGGTGTTGCGAACGTCGTTGTCCATCGTCTTCGGAATGGCGACCACCTTCACGCCCAACCGGTCGAGGTGCGCCGCGTAGCTCAGCGTGTCGTCGCCGCCGATCGCCACCAGGTAGTCGATCTTGAGCTCTTTCAGGTTGGCTTCCACAGCCGAACTGATGTCGTAGGTGGTGATCTTGTCGCCCGTCTTCTTATCCACTCCCTCTTTGGACGGGAAAGTCTGCCCTTGCAGGTGGCCCGGCAGCTTCTTCATCTTTTTTGGATTGGTGCGGCTGGTGTGCAGCCACGTGCCGCCCGACCGGTCGATTGTCCGGGTATTGGTACGCGTCAGTTCCACCAGGTATCGCTCACGGCTGGCCGCTTCGCTGAGATTGACGTGCGTGAGCCCTTCCCAACCGCGCCGGATGCCGGTGACTTCGTAGCCGATCTCGGTGCCACGGTAGACAACGCCTTTAATCACTGAGTTCAGGCCCGGGACGTCGCCGCCGCCGGTGAGAATGCCAATGCGTTTTGCCATACTCTTTCAGGGTACAACGCGCTCTCCGGGCGATTTGCCAGTCCTCACACCAGTTACAATAGCGGCTTAAGGAGACCGGCCATGAAAGCGAAAACCCGCCAACTTCTGGACCCCGTAACTCACCGTCCAAAACCCTACGGTGCCTCCCCAACAGCCACTCTCGAGAACCGGCGCCGTTTCGGCCGCCGTGGCTTTCTCAAAGGAGCCGCCGGCGCCGCGGCCCTCGCCTTCTGGACCGACGAGAACCTCGCCGCCTACCAGGGGACCGTCAACACCAACTCCAAACCGAGCGATCTCAAGATCACCGACCTTCGTGTCGCGGTGGTCGGCGGCGCGCCCATGATGTGTCCGCTCATCCGCATCGACACCAATCAAGGGATTTACGGCTTGGGCGAAGTGCGCGACGGCGCATCCAAAAACTATGCGCTGATTCTCAAAAGCCGCCTGCTGGGCGAGAACCCCTGCAACGTCGACAAGATCTTTCGCAAGATCAAACAATTCGGCGGCCATGCACGGCAGGGCGGCGGCGTCTGCGGCGTTGAAATGGCCCTGTGGGACATCGCCGGAAAGGCGTATAACGTGCCTGCCTACCAGTTGTTGGGCGGCCGGTTCCGCGACAAGGTCCGTTGCTATGCCGACACCGACATGTCGCGCGACCCGAGGGTCTTTGCGCAGCGCCTCAAGACACGCGTCGACGAAAAGGGATTCACTTTCCTCAAAATGGATTTGGGCGTCGGGTTGGTCGAGCACATTCCTGGTGTCGTCTCGCGCCCTCTCGGTACTACTTCGCGCGACTTCGGCATGGTCCAGCACATGTTCACGGGCATGGAACTCACGCCGAAGGGGGTTGACGAAATGGCGAAATACGTCGCGGCCGTGCGCGAAGTGCTCAGTATGGATGTTCCGCTGGCCGCCGACCACTTTGGACACATCGGTGTCAATTCCTGTATCCGGCTGGGCAAGGCGCTTGAAAAGTACAACCTCGCGTGGCTCGAAGATATGATCCCGTGGCAGTACGCCGACCTGATGAAGACGATCACCGATGCCGTCGACATCCCCGTCCTCACCGGCGAAGATATCTATTTGAAAGAGGAATTTCTCAAACTCGCCAGCATGCACGCGGTAGATATGGTTCATCCCGACCTCGCGACGTCCGGCGGATTGCTCGAAACTAAGAAAATCGGCGACCTCTGCCAGGAGCACGGTGTCGCCATGGCCATGCACTTCGCCGGTACGCCGGTCAGCTTCATGGCGAATGTCCACTGCGCGCTGGCAACCGAGAACTTCGTCGCCCTCGAGCATCATTCCGTGGACGTGCCCTGGTGGGAGGATCTTGTAAACGGCCACAAGCCGCTGTTCGACAAGGGCTTCGCAACCCTGCCCACCGCGCCCGGCCTGGGTGTCACCCTCAACGACGCCGTGGTCAAGCAGCACCTCCACGCCGACCACCCCGGCTACTTCCTGCCCACGCCCGAATGGGATAAGGACCGCGTGAACGACCGGCTCTGGAGTTAGTTTGCAGTATCTCTCCGGAATGGAGTTTGCACGGCGACTGGAAGAGACCGAGTTGGCCGTCTCGGAAACCTGTTTGCACAGTTGGGTGGCGCGCCATCCGGAACTCGGCAGTACGGCGGCGCCTCTGGCCGGCGGCAAGGCCTTGTTTTTTGGGACTGCGTCGCCCCTGTCCCAGGCGCTGGGAGTCGGCATGCGCGGCCCGGTCGGCGCCGATGATTTCGACCGTCTCGAAAGCTTCTTCCGCGCCCGCGGCGCACCGGTGGTGATCTCGTTGTGTCCCCACGCCGACCCCAGCGTGCTCGCGCATCTGCATGCCCGGCGTTATCGCATCACGCATTTCGAGAACACGCTTTTCCGTTCGCTCCAGGGCCAGACCATCCTGCCGCCGCCACGTCCCAAAGTGCGCCGCGCCGACCCCAACGAGCGCGACCTCTGGTCCCGCATTGTCATGCTCGGTTTCTCCGACGGCCAGCCCGTTTCCGATGAAATGGTCAGTCTCTTCGCCATCTTCTTCCACGCCGAAGCCGCCTCGGCGTGGTTTGGCTTTGACGAATCCGGCAAACCCGCGGGCGGTGGCATGATCTCCGTTTTCGGGCGCAGCGCCATGTTCTATGGGGACTCGACGTTACCCGCGTGTCGCGGCTTAGGCATCCAGAGCGCTCTCATTGCCGCCCGCCTTCGCCAGGCCGGTCTTGCCGGCTGCGAGTTGGCCGTCGCCTGCACAATGCCCGGCTCCACTTCCCAGCGCAACTACGAACGCGCGGGCTTTCGCGTCGCCTACACGAAGGCCATGTTTGCTCAGGACCTCACTTGACCGCTACCGGAACAGGTGCGTCAGATCGAACGACGCGCTCAACGCGCCCTTGGGTGCTCCCGGCCGGTGCCGGACCGTCCAGCAATAACCCAGCGTCACGTCCACAGCCAGCAGCGTAACTCGGGCGCCGGCGCCGACCGCCAGCGGCAGCCGGTCCGTGGCGGTCATCAGAAACACCGGACTCGCCGCGTACAGGTTTGTCTTTTCCACCAGTCGCGTGAGCAGTTGCCGGCTCTCTCCCACTTCGCTCCGCGCCCGCAGCTCCGCCGCCGCGCCCTCCGTCGAGACTTCCAGCTTCCTGAACCGCGTTTCGACATCGTACAGCAGCCGTTCCAGGCGGCCGTTGGGTTCCGCCAGTTCCGGCATGCGCCGCTCCAGTCTTGCTAACGATGCCGTCAGCTCGGTCAGTACGGCCTTGACGGGCGGCAGATCGCTGCCGGGTTCGACAAAGTCGACCGCCAGTCCCCTCACCTGGGCTGGACGCACCGAGTCCGCCGGCAGTGCTTCCAACTTCTTGAGCGCTTGCTGCAACCGCCTCCCGGCCACCGAGCGCGGCGGCAACACCGGCAGGTTTCGCAGGATCTCCCGCACGGTCATTAAATCGGTGGCGATGCGCTGGAATTCCCTGGTCTCTGCAAGGTAGGAATCCGTCAGGGCGCTCTCCGACGCCGCTAGCGCCGTTTGCAGCGCCTGGGCCAGCGTGCCGTCCTCCACTACTTCCTTGGGAATCAGCCTCCGCCGCCACACTGGTACAGCCGCCGAGAACTGAGCCGCATAACGGCCGCCCGGCCGGTTGGCTTGGATTCGTCCGTCGAGATTCAGACTGCCCAGCGAGTAGCTTCCCGAAGTGTCAAACTCATGCTGCACGGCGCGCCCCGGGTAGACGGCATACGACGAAGTCACGGCAGGCGCGTGCAGCCGCACGGTGTTCCGCCAGCCCAGCAAGCCACAGCCGCCGAATTGAACGGCGCTCGATGCCGTGTAATTTGGACCCGTATGTGAATAGAGAGGGTAGGCGGGGCCGGTTGTCCGGCAGCCTCCCGGTTGTATCACCGGAATCGTTCTCCTGGCCACCAGCGAGGTTGGTTTGAGCCGCTCGGGAAGCCGCATTAGATCGGTCAGCCTGGGCAGCGAGAACCAACGGTACACGATGGTGAGGGTGCGCGCCCGCTCGTCGCAATCGCCGATGGCCGCCAGTACCAGCCGCAAGCCGCGATTGGTGCTCGTCGCGGCGAGCGCCCGCTGGCCGTCCAGCCATGCCGGCACGCGGTACGGCTGTCCCGCGAGCGCGGGCGTGGCCGGACGGCCCAGCGGCAGAATCGAGTCCACGCGCACCTGCCTGACCAGATAGCCCTGTCCTTCGTAGAATGCGGGAGTCTCGGGGCACCCTGCGCCCAGCGCCCCCGAGGCGCACAACAGCACCAGCCCTAGGGTGCGCATACTATAGGACCCGCAGCAGCAGGTCCTTGAGAACCGGGTCCTTCGCGGCTTTCTTCTTCGGTACGCTCGCCGCGCGATCGGCAATCTGGTTTTCGAGCAGGCTCAGTTTCGCGGGCGACAGCGCTTGCGAAGCAGCCAGCGATTCCGCCCGCTGCGACTTCTCCTCGCCCACCGTCACATGAACCGTCACACGCGGCTTCATCTCGCCGTTCCGCAGCTGGCAAAGCGTGAAGTCGATCACCCAAAAGGCAGAGCCGTCCGCGTTACAGTTGCGCGTGAGCCCAAACCGGATCTCACGCTCATCGTCAGGCGTCAGAACGGCAATCGCCACAGAAACCGGAGTGCAGGACACGGCTTAGCCCCGAATCGAATCGGCGTGGAGCAACGAAGCGCTGCACAGCACCCGGCAGTCCATGTCGAAGGGGCGATTCTGAGAGTTCAAAGTCATGGTCAATCTCCTTTGCGGGGTATTCGGTAAGCGGAGGCGCAAAGCCACTCGCAGCTCGAATCTAGCCCCGAGGGTCTCCGAATCGATTCAATCGTTCCTTGTATCCGATTGAAAATAAACCAAAAATAAATTTCAATTAGTTGTCAACGGAATTTTTTTCTGAAGGCGAAAATAAAGAGAAGCCATTGGGAGGCTGGAACTGTGGCAGAAAAAGCGATGCGATTGAGGCTTTCGTCGAGCCGAGATGGCGGTCGACGTAGGGGGCGAGGAGATCGGTGGAGAGGTTGACCGGAGCCGGGATTTGCGCCGGCGGCGCACGGCGCGAATTTTGCGTGAAGTGCGGAATTTCATAAGCCCCCCTGAAGGAGCCGGAAGGCTGCTCCCAAACGTGATCGAGAAGCCGATGGGCGTTGGATCGCTGAGGTGCCTGAATCAAACGTCCTCTTGCAAGGGACTCGAAGCAGGACGCGATTCAAAGAGCTCAGTCAGCCGCGCACGAGATTGTTCTCGAATCGTATTGCCCATGGTGAGTTACCTCCTGATTCGGCGGCGTGCCCAAGTCAGCAACCCAGGAGTCAGAAGGTCATGACGCTCGCTATCGCCAGCCTTCTCTCACGGAACCGGTCAACGCCTGGAGAAACGCGACGATCGCCCGCTTCTCCTCCGCCGTCAGGTTGACGCGGCGGATCTCGGCGTCGAGGTTCGGATTGGCGCGCCCGCCGTTCGAGCAAAACTCCACCACGTCCTCCAACGTCGCCAGGCTGCCGTCGTGCATATACGGCGCGGTGCGGGCGACCTCACGCAGCGTCGGCGTTTTGAACGCCCCGCGGTCGCCCGCCCGCTGGGTGATCGCGTGCCGGCCGTCGTCGGCATAGCGGCCGTCCCTCCACGCGACACCGGTATTGTGAAACTGCTCGTCGGTGAAGTTGGGACCAACATGGCAGGAGACGCAGTTACCCTTGCCGCGGAACAGCGCGAGACCCTGGCGCTCCGTTTCGGTGAGCGCGTCGCGCCTGCCCGCGAGGTAACGGTCAAAGCGTGAGCCGCCGGAGTGGATCGTGCGGACGTAGCTCGCCAGCGCGGCGGCCACGTGCGCGGCGCCGAGTCCGGTGCGGCGCTCGAGTTCAGGCCGGGTCAGGCCCAGTTCCTTCTGGCTGAAGATGGGCTCGAGCACTTGGCGTTCCAGCGTGGGCGCGCGGCCGTCCCAGAAGAACGCCGAGCCGTAGCCGCGGTTGACGATCGCCGGCGAGTTGCGTGCGCCCTCCGCCCCGCCGGTGCCGCGCGCCACCACGCGCCCGTCGGAGAAGGCGCGCCGGGGGTCGTGGCACGTGGCGCAGGCCAGCGTCCCGTCGCGCGACAGCCGCTTGTCGAAAAACAGTTTCCTGCCCAGCACGACCTTCTCACGACTCACCGGATTGTCCTCCGGTAACGGCATGTGGAGGTCGAGGCCGCGCGGAGGCTCCGGCATCCGGGCCTCCGCGCCGCTGGTGAATAGGAGACCTACCAGGAGCAGCGATTTCATTTCGAACGGTTGAGGATTGAAGTGAGATTGTCAAGCGCCCAGCATTCTGGACTTCCGTCGCGCGAATCGCTCCCCGCGTAGAGAATCCTGGACGAGTCGCGGCTGAATTGGAAAACGCCAATCCGTCCGGCGGTCAAGCCCGTTTCCTGAGGCTCCCCACCCTGCGCGGCAATCCGCATCAATCGGTGCTTCTGCCCTTCCGCGGTCTGGACGAAGTAAAGCCATTGTCCGTCCGGAGACCACTGCATCCCGCCCGGCGGGGTCGTCGACTCCCAGATTTGCTGGAATCCGGCGCCGTCCGCGCCGACGACAGCAATCGCCCTCTTAACTGGACCCATTGTCAGCCTAAGCGCGAGATGCCGCCCATCGGGACTCACGGCGACAACATGGGCGGACGAGATCCCGTCCTGGAACCGGTAAACCTCTCGGCGCTGCCCGGATGCTACGTCGTAGGCTGCGATGACCGGCCGCTTCGGGTCTTCCGGGACCTCGACGTTGTACAGAGTGCGCAGTTCCGGCGACAGCGGCGACACGTACTGCCACTGCGGCGGAACACTCAGTCCCAACACTTCCGTCCACTTTCCGCTGTTCAGATCGAGCCGCAGCACGTGACCCTTACGCTGGCGATCCCGGGTCAACTGATAAAGCGAAGTTCCGTCCGGCGCCCAACTGACGCGACCGGCGGCGCGCTGATTCAGCGGGTATACCTTCTCCACGCCAGTCTCCAAATCACGCACAACCACGTCGTCGGAACCGGGACCCGCGAAGATCGTGGCGACGCCACGGCGCCAGGCGTGGAATGCGACCAACCTGCTGTCCGGAGACCATGAGGGCGTGGTAATCATTCCTGTCCGAATGCGCTCTCCGTCCGCCTGTACGATACGCCCAGCCGGGTCGACTTTGGCGATCCAGAACTCATTTGCCGCTACATTCCGTTGGAAGTAGAACAAAGTCCCCGCTCGTGTAAAGCCCCTCAGGAACGCGTGGCCGGTGGACCTGTGCACCAATTGCGGCGCACCCGCCGGCTTGCCGTTCTTCACGCGAACGGCCCAGAATCCGTTGCTGCCCGCCTGGTCGCTGACGTAAACAACGTGGTTACCGTCAGGAGTCCAAACCGGGCTATCCTTTGCTCCGGGTCCGTCATCCAACACCACCTCGCTACTGCCGTCCGCGGCTAGAAGGTAGAGCTGCCGGTTCGTCGACTCGTTGTTCGAGAATGCCAAATAGGCGACATACTGTCCGTCCGGCGAAAGACTGACCCAGGGATCCCGCCATTCCAGGGATCTCAGCGTGCGGATAGCGCCGGTTTCCGCGGATATCCAACCGATCTGCGCTGTTTTGTCCTGGCCCCAAATGGTCGCCAGAACGGACTTGCCGTCAGTCGACCAACCCGCCGGAACGAAGTATTCAAACTGTGGTCCATCGACCAACGTCCTCGCTCTTGCGCCCCGTTGGTTGGGCATTAAGCGAAACTGGTACCGGTCAAGCTTTCGATCGAGCCACGCGTAGGCAAGCTGTTTCTGATCCGGTGACAGAAGGGGCCATTCCGCGAAATCGGGGGACTGCTCCCACGATCCCCTCTTAGCCATCAGTCGGTCGATCCGGCCCGACGCCATGTCGCGGAGGGCGATGTCGCCGGTAGACCAGTCGATGAACGCCATCGTTTTCCCATCGGGCGTGATGGACGCTTCAGAATCGACGTTCGCGCCACTCCAGACCTGTCGCGCCGACAACGAACCTGCAGCCGAA
>JAEUQD010000377.1 GCA_016789925.1 Bryobacterales bacterium
GAGGCGGCCTACGGCTGGTTCCTGCGGTACCTGATGGACCGCGGCGACGGGTCGCCGTCGCCCGAAGGTCCGGTGGATATCGCGCCGCCGGATGCGGCCGAATTGCGCTGCTTCCCGGAGGGCAAGCGCGCGGCCGGTCCCGGGATGGAGGCGTTTGTCCGCAAGCTGGCAAACAACATCCGCGCCCGCGGACCCGCCACGCCGTCGGCATTTTTCTCCAGCGAGCCGCCGGTTGCCGCGACGCCGCCGCTCAACGCGCAGCCCGAGCAGCGGCTCGAGATCGCTGTGGGCGAGGTCACGATTCCCGCGCTGCTGCTGCGGCCCGCGGGCGCGCCGAAAGGGCTGCTGGTGGTCGCGCTCGATGCGAGCAAGGACACGGTGAAGGCCGATGCGGTGGCGCAGCGGGCGCGGGAACGCGGTTGGAGCGTGCTCGCCATCGACGCCCGCGGCATCGGCGAATTGCGCACCGACAAGCGTGGTTGGACGGCCGCGGTCAGCCTGCTGGCGGGCGATCACTTCGTGTGGCGACAGGCCGGCGACCTGCTCGCCGTAGCGCGGGCCGTCCACGCGGCGCCGGAATATGCGGGCAAGCCGCTGGCGTGGTACGCGCGCGGCGACAACATGGCGCTGGCCTCCACCTACGCCATCGCTGAAGCCGCCCGCACGGGTCCGACGATTCGCTCCTGGGCGCTGCGCGAAGGCTTCCTCAGCTTTCGCCAGTTTCTCGACCGCCCGGCGTCGCTCGAAGCATCCTACCAGTTGCTCGAAAAGGACGAGCGCGAGCGCCGCTTCACCGCCTGGGATCGCGAGGTTCCCTTCTGGTACGTTCCCTTCGACGTCCTGCGCGCGTTCGATCTTCCCGACCTGCTGGGGGCTTCGCCGGCCGCCGGGACGGTGCTCGACGCGATCGACGGCGACTGGAACCGCATGACCGCCTCCGCGTCCCGGCGCGTTCTACCGCGCAAGGTGGTGGTCGTCGAGGAGGAGCAAGCGCTCATGAACCGGCTTCTGCACAAAAACTGAGTTTGCAAAGACTCTGCCTGAACAACTTGCGGTCTTAATCAGTAGGCGTGAATCTTTTCGGCGAACTGCTGCTCGCGAGCAATCATCGGAACTGATGGCGGAGCAATCTCCGCGAACGCGAGCCAGTCTCGCGCGGCCATCGTCTCGATTGGTTCGACGATCACGTCGCCGATGCCAACATCGACATGGAATCGCACGAAGGCCCTCCCATCGAGCCGCGCTTCAACGGGATGCCTTGCTCCGCCATAGGGAGCGGCATCCAAATCGGCCATGGCCTCACCCACGCGGAACGTGAAGAAGTCTTCGATGTCGGTCGTTGCCGCGTACTGAAGCAGCAGCAGGGCCGAATCGTCGTTCCCTTGGCGCAGTGTGAAGTCGAGATCGCGTGTTGACCTGGCGGCGTCGAAGCGAAGCTCCATCGCGTAGCCGCCCTTGAGAATCCAGTCTCCGTTATCAACGCGAGCAAGCCGCGCCAGGAATCGGTCAAAGGCGACCCGGCGACAGAGGCGCTGGAAGTCGGTTTGCTCATCGCGAGAGACCGTCTTGAGTCGTTCTTCAAGCGCTTGCCGGAAGGCGCCCGCTGTGGCGTATTTCCGCTTTGCTGGCATCACCGTTTCCCTCCTTTGAGCTTGCGCAGCAGGTCGCGGCGCGCCGGGTCGGACTCGGCTTCAGCGATCTCACTTCGAGTGATCTTGCCGGTACGCTTCGCTTCAGCGAATGCGGCCCGGAGATTCTCGAAGGGTACGGCTTCCGTTGCTGCAACGTCCAGAAGGGTGCGAAGCGCGTTCGTCACCGGCACGCCGTCCACGATCTCCACTTCGTTCGCCGGGACGTCGGCCATGTGCAGGACAAGAGCCCTCGGGATAGCTGCGCTTCGCCGAAAGTCGCGGGGCACGGTCATGTGGACGCGAGACGGCATGACATCGGTGAATTCGTGGAGTGAGAGCGCGGTCTGGTGGCTGTAGATGCCCTCCGGTTCGTCCTGGCGATTGCGAGACCAGAGCCACCAAAGGACGAGGTCCGGCCGCGACGGGACTGGGTGCAGGGCTAGGCGGAAGATTCCGCGGCGTTCCCTGACCCAGTTGCCGGCGTTGACGTGATAGTTGCGCTTCGGCGCAGTGTAGCCGAGGGCGGCGGCTTGCTTGGACGTGAAGAACCCGCCCTGCGATCTCGCCAGGCGCACAAGAGCGCGCTCGTCATCGACGTATGATCGGGCCCGCACAATAGTCCAACTCTCCAGAACCATTGTGTCTCACGCACTCCGCCTGGCAACCGCCTTGGCGCCCACTTCGAGAAATCATATCTGTTACTCTTGACATCTGAGATTGAACCATGATACTAGGCAGACATCGAACGGTTGGTGATCATCGCAATCGGAGCGCCATGCCGGAACCTGAGGCGAGGAGATGCTATCTACTGTCTGCCGCTAAGGCTTTGGCGTTCCTTTCCAACCTTCCTGCTTCGGCTTTGCGGTTGGTCTTTCGCAGGACGTGCGTCAGCAAAGAGCGCGTCTCCGCGCAAACGGGATGGGCCGGTGTCAACGCGCCTTCCTGAATCAGGAGCGCGCGGCGGAGGAACGGTTCCGCCGACTTGTATTCTTCCTGGCTTATACGCAGCAGCGCCAGACCCCGCAGCAGAAGGGCCACGCGGGGGTGATCGGGGCCCAGGCTTCGCTCTTCAATCGACAGGGCGCGGTGAATCAGAGGTTCGGAAAGGGCGTACCTGCCCTCGCGCTGGTAGATGCCACCCAGGTTCGCAATGAAGTCCACCACCTCGGGGTGATCGGAGCCCAGTTGCTTCTCGGCAATGGCGATTGCCCGGTGCGCCAGCTTCTCCGCTTCCCGATACCTTCCCGAAACCGCGTGGATCAGCGCCATTTCGTTCAGCCGTGCCGCCACTTCCAGGTGTTGGGCTCCGAGGCTCCTCTCCTGAATAAACAGCGCACGTCGAATCAGCGGCTCGGCCTCTGCGAACCGCTTCTGCTGAATGTAAGCGGACGCCAATTGCGCCTGCGCGGCGCCAAGCGCCGGCGCGTCAGCGGAGGACCAAAGCTTGCGGAGGGTTAGCGCACGCCACAGGACCGGTTCCGCGTCGCCGGGCTGGCCCGCGGCAAGAAGAAGGTCGCCCAGATTCCCGAGTATTCGAGCCAGCGCCGGATGCTCCGGCCCATAAATGTGCTCGGCTTTCTCGGCGGCTCCTCGAAAGGCTTGCTCGGCGTCGCGGTACCTGCCCCTGGCCCGATACAGCAGGCCCAGGGCGTTCAAGTCGTTCACGATTCCCCTATGGTCGGGCTGGACGGCGCTCCGCCGCACCTTAGCTGCCCGCTCCATGTGGGCTTCCGCCTCGTCTAATCGGCCGATATTGAGACACGCATTGCCGAGACTCATCAAAAGGCTCGCCATGTCGGCCGGGTCCGCCTCAGCTACTCCCTCGAGAATCGAGATTGCCTGCCGGAACAAGGGCACTGCCTCTCCGTGTTTCGACTGCGCCGCCAAGGCGCTTGCTACGTTACCGAGCGTCACCGCCGCCTCCCGGCTCCCGCTGCCCAGCACGGCCTCATGAATCCGGAGGGCCTGCCGGAATGATTCCAGGGCCTTTTGATGGCGGCCCTGATCGCGATAGAGCAGACCGCGACTGCTGAGAATCGAGGCTGTTATCACGTGTTCGCCTATAGTCTTCTCCGCCGATCTCAAACCCTTGTCGAGAAGTGCTTCCGCTTCGGCATACTTGGCCTGCTGGCTCAGCGTGTGGCCGAGTCCGTCGATGCACGCCAAGGCTCCCTGCGTTTCCGAGGCGCCGGCCTCGTCAAAGATCAGCAACGCCCGGCGTAGGGTCGACTCCGCGGCCTCATATTTGGCCTGACTGCTCAGCGCTGCACCGAGATTGGCCAGGATCGCGGCAAAACGAACGTCCTGTACGCCAGCCGCCTCGGCTTGCCTTAGGGCTTCCCGAAAGGACTGTTCGGCTTCGATGTACTTGCCGGATTTGTAAAGACGGAGACCGTGACTCACAGCGAGGCTCCAGGTCTCCGGCGTCGCGGGTCGATAGGCCGTCGTGGTCTGGCTCGGAACGGAATCCAGCTTCGACGCGTCGTTGAAATTGGCCTTATCCTGCACGTGGTTCTCGGGATCGACCTCGAGAATCGCAGCGGGTAGTGCTTGCGCCAAACTGGTCAGCGCAGATCCCAGGACGCACATGGCCGCGCCCAACCGTCGCAAATCGGGTATTGCCATGACTTTTCTCCTTTTGTCGGTTTCTCATCTGTCGAGCACGCGATTCGTTCGGGCGACCGCAGCCGACCCGCTTTCTCGATCTCTATTACGTGGTTCGCCGGCGGAACGGGTCATCGGGAGAATCTCCTGCCACGGAGCACTTCCTTTGGTTGCGCCTGCACCCGTGGCGATCGCAATCGGCATCCCGCGGGATCGTCCGCCCGTCAGCCTACTGCGGAGACCGATGCCTCACAGCTTCTCCAGGCCCGCGGCCGTGGCCGTTGAAAAGGCCCCACTGACGCGAGCGGCAAGTAGCAGCGCACCGAGGCGTTTCGACGAAGCTGCAACGGTCGCGGGTCCGATCCCGGAGCCACACTCCCAGGCCGCACGCTACTGAACTGGAATATCGACGCTTTCGCTCGGTACCCAGGCAGCGGCCAACTGTAAGGGCGCCGATCCCACCGCGACTCCAGCGGGCACCCGAAAGTCGACACGGTATACTCCGGCCTCGCCCGGCCAACCGACCTTGTACAGCACCTCAGCAGGTTTACCCCCCACCGACACCTCAACATCTGCGTTCACTTCGGCTAGCGGCTCACCCGCTACCGAGGGAAAAGGTTGACCGGCAAGCACCTGCGGGGTGGTAGGCCCCAAGTTCCTGGCGCGCACAATGAGTGTCTCGCCGGACCGGGCGGGCTTGGCGGTGGTGACGGGAGAAAAGTCCGCCGCGTGGTAGACCGCCGGACCCGATGAAGTCATCTCCACCGCAGGGTAGTGGACCGGGATGAGATGATACTGCACCCGGTAGCTGCCGCCACCAGGGTGCACCCGCCGCATCGAAGGATCTTCGGCGACCGATGCGGCCCTCGCCGGCCGGTTCGGAATGCTGGTTGAATAGTGCTCTCCTTGTGCTCCGAGAAATGCACCGGCACCGCCGAGAATCGAGTGTGGGAAGAAGCCTCCGTCCACCATGCGGCCGACAAAGCGTCCGTCCTTGGACAGCAGTTCCCAATTGCAGTTCGGCCATACGTTGCTGAAGGCCATGTCTGCGATCGACTGCCCGGGTTGCGGGTTCGGGTTGAAGTTCATGCGGTAAGCGCAAGTGAAATGAATCCCCTTGGCGGGTTTGCCATTTACCTCGACGATATCGTCGACCTGGCAAGATTGGTTGAAGGGCCCGATTTTGGTCAGATCGACTGTTGTGGGGCCACGTTCGACGCCGCGTTTGGATGGGTCCGCAACATCGAAATGGTAGATCACTGAGTTCTCAAGCAGCATGTCCAGCACTACGACGCGGGGCGACTGCGCGTGTACCGCGGCGGCAAGTGCGGGCAGTAAACAGCAGACGGCGATTTGCTTCATCTCATCTCCTTCTTTCGTTTCCTCTGTCGAGCACGCGATTCGTTCGGGCGGCCTCAGCCGACCCGTTTCCTCGATCTCTAGTACGTCATCCGCCGCCGGAACGGGTTATCAGTAGACTATCTGGCGGCGGCCAACGCTTTAGCATTTCTTTCGAGTCGTCCTGCTTCGGTTTTGCGGTTGGTCTTTCGCAAGACGTGCGTCAGCAAAGAGCGCGTCTCCGCGCAAATGGGATGGGCCGGTGTCAGCGCGCCTTCCTGAATCAGGAGCGCTCGGCGGAGCAACGGTTCCGCCGAGCGGTAATCCTTTTGGCTTATATGCAAAACCGCCAGATCTCGCAGCAGAACGGCCACACGAGGATGTTGGGCTCCCATGGTTCGCTCCCGAATGGCCAAGGCGCGGTGAATCAGGGGTTCGGAAAGGGTGTAATTGCCTTGGCGCTGATATATGGTGGCCAGGTTCGCGACGTAGCCCGCCACCTCGGGGTGATCGGGGCCAAGTTGCTTCTCGGCAATCGCGATTGCACGCTGGGCTAGCTTTTCCGCGTCCGAATACCGTGCCGAAAGCGCATAGATCACTGCCATTTCGTTCAACCTCGCCGCGACCTCGATGTGTTCGGCCCCGAGGCTCCTCTCCTGAATAAACAGTGCGCGTCGAATCAGCGGCTCGGCTTCTGCGAAGCGTTTCTGCTGAAAGTAAGCCGCAGCCAATTGCGCCTGTGCCACGCCAAGTTCGGGGGCATCGGCGGAAGACCAGAGCTTGCGGAGCGTCAGCGCACGCCACAGGACCGGCTCCGCCTCGTCGGGCTGGCCCGCATCGAGAAGAATTCCGCCCAGGTTTCCGAGGATTGCAGTCAGAATCGGGTGATTCAGCCCGAAAGTCTGCTCGGCTTTCTCAACAGCCCGTCGAAGAACCTCCTCGCTCTCGGTATACCTACCCCGAGCCCGATGCAGGAGGCCCAGGGCATTCATGTCGTTGAGAATGCCCATATTGTCGGGCCGGACTGCCCTCCGCCGCACATCGACTGCCCGCTGGATGTGGACTTCCGCCTCGTCTATTCGGCCTAGAGTGAGACAGGCGTTCCCAAGACTCGTCAAGAGGCTCGCCATGTCGGCCGGGTCCGCCTCAGTTACTCCCTCAAGAATCGAGATTGCCTGTCGGAACAAGGGTACCGCTTCTCCGTGTTTCGACTGCGCCGCCAAGGCGCTTGCTACGTTTCCGAGCGTCACCGCCGCCTCCCGGCTCCCGCTGCCCAGCACGGCCTCATGAATCCGGAGGGCCTGCCGGAATGATTCCAGGGCCTTTTCATGGCGGCCCTGATCGCGATAGAGCAAACCGCGACTGCTGAGAATCGCGGAGGTTACCAGGTGGTCACCCATCGTCTTCTCCGCCGATCTCAAACCCCTGTCGAGGAGCGCCTCGGCTTCGGCATACTTGGCCTGTTGGCTCAGCGTGTGGCCAAGTCCGTCGATGCACGCCAACGCTCCCGGCGTTTCCGAGGCGCCGCTCTCGTCAAACATGAATAACGCCCGGCGCAGGGCCGTCTCCGCGGCGGCATATTTGGCCTGACTGCTCAGCGCCGTTCCGAGATTGGCCAGGATCGCCGCCAGTCGAACACCCTGGACACCGGTTGCCTCGGCGTGCGCTAGAGCTTCCCGAAAAGCCTGTTCGGCTTCGATGTACTTGCCGGATCTGTAAAGTCGGAGACCAAGACTCACAGCCTTTTCCTGCACGAAATTCTCTGGATCGACCGCGAGAATCACAGCGGGTAGTGCTTGCGCAAAACTGGTCAGCGCAGCCCCCAGGACGCACAGGGCGACGCCCAACCGTCGCAAATCGGGTATTGCCATGACTTTTCTCCTCTTGTCGGTTTCTCCTCTGTCGAGCACGCGATTCGTTCGGGCGACCTCAGCCGGCCCGCTTTCTCGATCTCTATTACGTGATTCGCCGGCGGAACCGGTCATCGGGAGAAATTTCTTGCGACGCGGCAATGCCCGTCCGCCAATGCCTGCGCCTGTTCGGGTGACCGCGGTTTCATGGGGAGGAAGAATCGGACCGGGGTGACTGATACGGCGGAACTGCGGGTGTTGCGGGTTTGGATTCAAGGCGCGGGTCAGCCGGCTGACCGCGCCGCCTGCCCTCGAGTGCGTAACGGGTGCAGGCTCTGGCGCGCTCGTTATCGGAACTCGGCCATCCAGATGTTGGCGGTCCGTTCACCCATGCTGAAGACGATCCTGTCGCGGCTGACGAACGGGTGCGGATTAGCTTGGTTGCCTAGGGAGCGGCGCGAGGAATGGGAATGGAAGATGGGCAATGGGGGGCCGGCAAGGCGCTTTGTAGCGGGATCCAATCGCTGAGCCCACAGGCAAAGGTGGCCATCGCGTTCCCGTTGACCGTAAATTGTGTTGCCGTCGGGAGACCACCACAGCATCTGATCTTCGCCGAGGTCGATCCATTCGTGTTCGGGGATTGGCGATTCGCCCCGGAAAGGGGCTATGTACGACCGAAAGAAGCCATTATCAAAGAACGCTACCCACCGGTTATCCGGGGAGAATCGGCCGCAGCAGAACGTACGTCCCGGCATCCCCGCCCAAAGGGAATCGCGCCGGGACTTCATGTCGAACAGCCGCAACCGCCAATCTCCTTCGTGATGGAAGAATCGGGTTCCGTCGGAGGACCACCCGAACAGGAGACCGTCGCAGAGTTTTTCGGGTGCGCCGCCAGTGGCAGGCACAACATACGTCTCCCAGCGGTGTAAGTTCTCGTAACTCGAGAAACTGATTTGCGAGCCATCCGGGGAGAAAAGCGGCACGTATTTCCCGGTGCGAGTGGCAGTTAGTGCAGATTCCTGCCCGCTGGCAAGGTCCTTGATCCAGACCTCCTGATCACCCGTACGGTTCGAAACAAAAACAAGACTTCGCCCATCCGGCGACGTCGACGGATGAAAATCCGCGGCGGAGTTGGTTGTCAGTTGCCGCGCTTCACCGAGGACTTTGGCCTCATTTACCGCAACCGGCAGGCTGAAGATTTCTGTATTCTCGGTTGCTACGGCAAAGGCGACTCGCGCCGGAGCCCCCACCGGCCAGGCGACCGAGGGATTCTCTTCCAGCGCCGGGCCGGATGTCAGCCGGATTGGTGTCCCCGTCACCTTCCAATTCCCGCTATCAATCGGGACACGCCACAGGTTCGTGCTGTCGCCGGCGTTTGCGGAAAACAGAATGGAGTCAACGGCTGAGTCCCATGCCGCCGGGACCAGCGCCCAGGAATAAAAACGGATCGGCCCGCTCAGGTTCTCCTTCCGCGTGACCTCGAAAACTTCAGTCCTAGCCGGGGCCGTGTCGTCCAGCGGCGTCACCCACCAGTCAACACTCTCCTCGGGAGGGCTGGTTGTATCGCGCTGCCCAAGAAACAGAATGTGTCTTCCATCGGGAGACCAGACCGGATAGGCGGCGCCGGCGAAGTCTGCTCGCAGTTGCCGCGCGGGTCCCCCGGATGCCGGCGCCACATACATCTTCGCTCTTCTGCTAAATCCCAGTGGCGCGGACCTCCCATGCATTTTGCCGGCCCAATATGCAATCCACCTCCCGTCCGGCGAAAAGCGGGGATGCCGGCCATTTCCCGCCACCCTGCGCTCACGCCCGCCCAGCGCCGGTACGACGTAGATTCCGCCACCGTCGGCGTCCGACCGGTACACGATGCTTGTCCCGTCGGGCGAGAAGGACGGCTCATTTTCGTTGGCCACGCTTTGGGTCAGGCGAATCGGTTCGCTCCCTCCCACCTGTTTCACCCAGATATCGAGGTTGTCAGCGCCGGCGCGGTCGGA
>JAEUQD010000445.1 GCA_016789925.1 Bryobacterales bacterium
GCCGGAGAACTCAGTGGTCAACACGCGCCTGCAGCTTTGGGATGTTCCCAACGTCTACGTGCTGGGCGCATCCGCGTGGCCGCAGAACCCGAGCGTGAATCCGACGCTGACGGCCCTGGCGCTCACGTATCGCACCGCCGAAACCATCTTAGACTAGGAGCGAGAGATCGGGGCCATGGTTCTTAGTGCGAATGAACAATCGCTCATCAAGGGACCTGATGTAATCGTTGGACTATCGCGTCCGTGGGCGCACTCCCCAGATCTCCGTCGGACGACAATACGGCCAACTGCCAGGGCTCAGGGATCTCTCGCATCGGCTGAGCGTTCATTCGGAAGCCCGTTCAAGGTCCAGGGAAAAAGCCAGCGCCTCCTTGAGCCGCTCCATTACATCCACTGGACGAAGCCGATGACTCCGCACCTGAAGCAGGTGTTCCTGGTGCACGGCGAGGCCAGCCAGTCGGCGGCACTCAAGCAAGCGATTGAGCGCGAATACTCGCTCGACGTCGCCGTGCCAAGCCGCGGCCAGTCCTTCGTACTCGATTAGGATTGGTCTTCCCCTGAGTTTCGGGGACCCTTGTGTGCCGGCGGCCGGGCTTGGGTTGACGCTGTGGCGATGCAGTTTCGAGCGGGGTGACGCTGTCACCCGCGCGCATCACCACGCCGGAGCCGAGACATGCGCCGGCTCGACAACAGAAACCGCCGGTGGACCAGTGGTTCCTTCAAAGAGACTATCGTTGCGAATAGCGCTCTGCCAAGCTTAGCTAGCTAGCTATAGCTAAGCTTGGGCACCAACTTGGGCATCCTGCTGCAGACGGCTCTCCTGTTAACCGAAGGGTTGTAGGCTCGGCGATACCCATGATGGTGTGATCGCCGGCACCGCTCTCGGCCAGTTCCGTGATCAGCGTGCGCCGTGAGTCGTGGAGGCGTCCAGCAACGCCTGCGCGTATCGTTGTCCAGTTGGACGAGTGAGCCGGCGCGAGAACGAGTGGGCCGCGTGGGAGATCCCCTACGATCCGTCTTCATACCGCGTCAACGGTCGCGGCCATGCAAGCCGCCTTGCCGTGATAGACGTCCTCCATCGCCGCGCGCAACAACTCGGCTACGCTCCATGCCTGCGCCACGCAGCCGCCTTCGTGGTGCGGCGCGTCCCCACCGGCCACTTCGCCGATCTGCCCCAGACACCCCTTGCGCATCTCGTGCGTGAACTCGCCCAACCAGCGCGCCGCCGTGGCGCGCGCCTCCTCCGAGCCATCATGAACTCGCACGTACGCCGTCAGAAAGGCGCCCATCAACCACGGCCATGTTGCGCCTTGGTGATACGCGGAATCGCGTTCCCGGACGCCGCCGGCGTACTGTCCGCGATAGCGTGCGTCGAGCGGTGACAGCGTCCGCAAGCCCACCGGCGTGAACAACTCGCGCCGCACCAGCTCGACAATGCTCCGCGCGCGCTCGCCCTCGACCAGCGCATGATGCAGGCTCACCGCGAAGATCTGATTCGGCCGAACCGAGTCGTCGCGCCGGTCCGGCTCCACGACGTCGAACAACCCGCCGCGTTCGGAGTTCCAGAACTTCTCGCCAAAGCTCGACTTCGCCCGCGCCGCCAACTGCCCCAGAAAGTGCGCCCTCTCCAGTTCGCCGAACCGTGCGCTCAACTCGCGCATTACGCAGAGCGCGTTGTACCAGAGCGCTTGAATCTCGACGGGCTTTCCGGTGCGCGGCGTCACCACCCAATCGCCAATCTTCGCGTCCATCCATGTCAATTGCACACCCGGCTCGCCGCAGGCAAGGAGCGCGTCGCTATCGACGTGAATGCCGTAGCGCGTGTCGCGCAGATGCCAGTCCAGAATCTCGACCATCTTCGGATACAGGTGCTCGCGCACGAAATCGATATCGCCCGAATACTGCGCGAATGCGCGTATGGCTTCGAAGAACCACAGCGTCGCATCGACAGTGTTGTACTCAGGCGCTTCGCCCTCGTCTGGGAACCGGTTGGGCAACATGCCGCGATCCAGGTTCACGGCGAACGCCTTCAAAATGCCACGCGCGATCTCATACCGCCCCGTCACCAGCGTCAGGCCCGGCAACGCGATCATCGTGTCGCGCCCCCAATCGCTGAACCACGGGTAGCCGGCGACTACCGTGTGGCCGTCGCCGCGTTCGGCCAGAAACTGATCCGCCGCGACAGTCAACTCGACCACAATGTCCTCGTGGGAAGGCGCCGCCGCCCGCACGGCCGCGCGCCGCTCGATCTCTCTCGCGCGCAACACGCGTGCATAGGCTGCCTCCTGCGGTTCCGTCGAGGCAAGACACACCGCAGTGCGATCCGCGATCAAGTCATAGCGGAGCACCAGCGGTTGAAACAGGTCCTCTTGAAAATCCAGGCCGCGGTCGCGCTCGCGCGGGTATTCGAAGTGGTGGTACCAATCGCCGTTCGCCTCCACCCCCGCCGCGTTGTGCGCCAGATACATCGGTGGCAGATCGGGATAGGGGGTTAGCCGCACAGACCCCTCCCTCGCGTCGTAGTTCCGGTTTATTGCTCCATTGGCGTGCGTCGTCGCATGGTAATCGCGGAAGGCGATCAAAGGCCGCAACTCCAGGCGGCATTCGTGCGCGGCGCCGCCCGTCCACTCGTACTCTACGACCGTCGTGTTCTCGCCATGCACCTGGAAGACACGCTTCTCGATGGTCACTCCCGCGGCCTCATACACGGCTACGGGAAAGGGATCGAGCCGGAACTCGCGCAGGTGCTCATGCCCTCTCGGGTGTACCGCTCCTGGATAGAGGTTCACTGAGAGGTCGTAGCGGTGGCCGTCCACGATCAGCGTCTCTTCGAGCTTCGAAAGCATCACCACGCGCCCCACCGGTGGCTTCGTCGCGGCCACCAGCAGGCCGTGGTACCGCCGCGTATTCGCGCCCGTGATCGTTGACGAGGCAAACCCGCCCAGCCCGTTCGTCTCCAACCACTCGAGGCCAAGCGCCTGTTCCAGACGCATGCACACGTCGCGGCCGATCCGGATCGTCTTCTTCGTCATGTTCATTCTCCGCTCTGCTGGAGCAGCTTCGCCACCATGCCCGTCCAGCCCGTCTGGTGACTCGCGCCCACGCCCGATCCATCGTCGCCATGAAAGTACTCGTAGAAGAGCACCAAGTCCTTCCAGGCTGGATCGCTCTTGTACACGCCGTTTGTTCCGTGCACCGGCCGCCAGCCCTCCTCGTTGCGCAGGAAGATGCGCGTCATGCGCCGTGACAACTCGGCCGCCACTTCGGCCAAGGTCATCCACTGTCCGGAACCAGTGGGGCACTCCACCTTGAAATCATCGCCCAGGTAGTGATGAAACTTCTGCAGCGACTCGATGAGCAGGTAATTCACCGGGAACCAGATGGGACCGCGCCAGTTCGAGTTCCCCCCAAACAGGCCCGTGCTCGATTCGGCCGGCTCGTACCGCACGCTGTATTCGTGGCCGTTCACGGGCAGTACGTAAGGATGGTCTTTATGCACCCGGGAAAGAGCGCGGATGCCATAGGGCGACAGGAACTCGTTCGAGTCAAGCATGAATTTCAGAACGCTTCGCAACTGCTCGCCGCCGACAATGCTCAGCAGCCGCCTGTCGCCTTCACCCGTGGCGCGCATGCAGGCAACGTTCGCAGTAAGGTCTTTGCGATTCTCGATGAACCACTCCAGCCGGCGCCGGAATCCGGGCAGCCGATCGATGATCGACGGCTCCAGCGTTTCCACGGCGAACAATGGAATCAGGCCTACGATCGAGCGCACCCGCAGCGGCACGTGATCGCCACTGGGCAGGTGTAGCACGTCGTAGAAGAAGCCTTCGCGCTCGTCCCACATGCTTGCTCCGTCGCCGCCGAGATGGTTGATCGCGTGCGCGATGTAGAGGAAGTGTTCCCAAAACTTGCTCGCCACGTCCTCATACGAACAGTCCTCCTTCGCCAGTTCCAGCGCCATGGCGAGCAGGTTCAAGCTGTACATCGCCATCCAGCCTGTGCCGTCGGCCTGCTCGATGTGGCCACCCGTGGGTAGCGGGGCGCTGCGGTCGAAGACGCCGATGTTGTCCAGGCCGAGGAAGCCGCCCTGAAACACGTTGCGCCCTTCGGCGTCTTTGCGGTTTACCCACCACGTGAAGTTGAGCAGAAGCTTGTGAAAGATCCGCTGCAGGAATACGCGATCGCCCACGCCGCGGCGCTTCTTTTCGATCTTGTAGACGCGCCACGCGGCCCAGGCGTGTACCGGCGGATTCACGTCGCCTAAGGCCCACTCATAAGCGGGCAACTGGCCGTTGGGATGCATGTACCATTCGCGCACCATCAACATGAGTTGCTCTTTAGCGAACTCGGAGTCGACCAGCGCCAGCGGAACGCAATGGAACGCCAGGTCCCACGCGGCGTACCACGGATACTCCCACTTGTCGGGCATCGAAATGACGTCGGCGTTGTAGAGATGGCCCCACTCGCTATTTCGGCCGTTCCTGCGCTCTCCCGGCGGCGGTGGATTAGTCTCGTCGCCTTCCAGCCATTCGCGCACGATGTAGTGATAGAACTGCTTCGACCACAACAGCCCGCCGAAGGATTGCCGCATCACGTTGCGCGCGTCATCGGAGAGACCGGCCGGAATTACCTTGCCGTAGAACTCTTCAGCCTCGGCCTTACGCGCACTGAAAATGGCATCGAACTCGCTTGCAAGTGCTTCGTGGCTGGCAGCCGCGTTCGTCAAGCGCAACCGTACGGTTGCGGTCTGTCCGGCGTCCACGGTGAGCCGGTAGTGCGCCGCGGCCTTCGTGCCCACCTGATCCGGATTCACCGCGCCTGCATCGCCATTTACGATGTAGTCGTTTATGCCGTCCTTGGCGTAGCGAGAACCGTTGTCGTAACCGTACAGCCGCCGCGTGTTTGTCTCGTTTTCGGTAAACAGCAACTCAGGCGCGCCCTCGCACAGCAGGTGGCGCTTCTCGTCGTGCAATCCCTCCAACTCAATCACCCCCGGAGCGACCTCCCGCAGCACGGGCTTGCTCGCGTTCCTGCGCCACGACCACGTGTTGCGGAACCAGACCGTCGGCAGCAGGTGAAGTTCAGCCGCCTCCGGTCCATGATTCGTGACGCCGATTCTGATCAGGATGTCCTCGCAGCCAGCCTTGGCGTACTCCACATACACGTCGTAGTAGCGATTCTCGTTGAACACGCCCGTGTCCATGAGTTCGAATTCGCGATCGCTCTTGCTGCGCCGGCGGTTCTCCTCGACAAGCTGCGTGTAGGGGAACTCCGCCTGCGGATACTTGTACAGGTACTTCATATAGGAGTGCGTCGGCGTGCTGTCCAGGTAGAAGTAGCACTCCTTCACATCCTCGCCATGGTTGCCTTCGTTGCCGGTGAGCCCGAACGCGCGCTCTTTAAGAATCGGATCGCGCCCGTTCCAGAGCGCAATGGCGAAACAGATGCGCTGGCGGCGGTCGCTGATGCCCGCCAGTCCATCCTCGTTCCAACGGTAGGCACGCGAGCGCGCGTGATCGTGCGGCAGATGTTCCCACGCCGTGCCGTAGGCGCTGTAGTCTTCGCGCACCGTGCCCCAGGCGCGTTCGCTCAGATACGGTCCCCAGCGCTTCCAGTGCGCGCGACGCTCGCGCGATTCTTCCAGCCGCTGCTCTTCTTTGGTGACTTCCATGGCCGCCTCGTGCATATAGACCACACACCCGAGCGGCTATTCCGTACAGCAAAAACAAAAATGGCCCTCCCCGCGGGGAAGGCCATCGCGCCGGTGCGCCTGGCGAAGGCTACAACGCCAACTGGTTCAGGTACTCTCTCAGTTCAGGACCCATCGCCGTCATCGTCTTCATGTTCTCCGCTTGCGAAAGATCGGAAACGATGTAGATCAGATGACGGTCGCTTTCGAATGCCGCGATCTGGAAGCGCTGCGCGTCCGACTGATAGAACGGAATGCCCGCCTCGACGAGCGCTGGAATCAACTGTTCGGTCTTGAACGATTCGCCGTCCTGTTTGACGGCGAGAACAACCGATAGCAGTTGAGAGCCCCGCCTTAGCGTCAAGTGAACGAAATCGCGCCCCTGGTAGCTGCAATGGTGCGTCATCATCACCTGGAAGTCGGACGGCACATGTTTCCGTATGATCGGAATCATTCCGCGGTAGGGTTTGCGCAGCTTCCCTTCGATGCTCTCCAGCTTCGGCGCATCCTTGGGGTACTTGCGGAAGTAGGCGCAATGCAGGTGGTCCCGCAGACCCACGCGCATGATCGACGCCACGTGGTTCGATACCGAGGCGATGTAGGATTCCTGTGAACTTGCCGTCAGTCGCAGGTGTCCCAGTTGATAGGCGATACCGCCCGACACAACCAGCGCCAGGGCCGCCGAGGCAGCCATCCAGACATAGCGAAACTGGAGTGGCTGCCGTGCCCCGGACGCGCGAATATTCGCGCGGATCTTGCCTTCCAAATACTGGGGAGCCTCGGTGCTGCGAACCGCTCTTTGCAATTGCTGTCGCAACTTCGACTCCTCCTCGTTCAAGTTCATTTCCATGCTCATGCCCCTTGTCCTTCCTCGGCGATGCGTGCAATACCGTAACTGCGCGCCACCTCGACCAGTTGCTCCCGTAACAACTTTCTACCCCGGCTCAATCGCGACATGACCGTTCCAATCGGAATCTGCAGGATGTCTGCCGCGTCCTTGTACGCAAATTCTTCGACATCAACCAGCAGCACCACGGCCCGGAAATCGCCCGGAATCCTGTCAAGCGCCGCCAGGATCTCTTCGTCGGTCAGATGCTCGGGCACCGGCGGCGAGTAAGTGAGGTTCGCTTCCAGAAACTCCTCGTTCTCTTTGAGCAGCGGAAACCGGAACCACTTGCGCCGTTGATGGTTCACGCAATGAAACAGGATCTTGAACAGCCACGCGCGGCAGTTGGTGCCGGGCTCAAACCGGTCGAACGACTTCCAGGCCTGGAGGTAAACTTCCTGCACCACGTCTTCGGCGCGCCCGCGTTCACCGAGTACGCGCGTGGCCGTCCGGAACAGGTCGTTGAGGTGCGGCATCGCCTCGGCCTCGAAGCGATGTGCAGCGGGTGCGCCCTCCGTCATGATGAGGTCTCCGTTAGTATCGCTCACCGCATATGCTGCCATACACGGGTGGAATGCCGGACCATCCGGTTCCTATTCCCGGAAGGCGCAAGAATTTTTGCGGCTGGCCCGGGGATCTACCGGATATGCGATTTCACATCCTTCTCTCTATTTTGGGCGCAGCCTGCGCCGCTGCCCAGCCGCTTGCATTCACGCGGCTTCCGGCGGACGGGGCGGCTCCGACGCCGCGGGTGGACGGCACCATCGCCTACGACGGCGCCTCCCGCCGTATTTACATGTTCGGCGGTCTCGACAGTTCGCCGCGCAACGACCTCTGGTTCTATTCGCTCGCCCAACGCCGTTGGGAAGAGGTGCAGGTCACGGGGTCCAGGCCGGCCGCACGCTTTGGTCATACCTTACTTCACGACGCGGCCCGGCGCAGACTCATTGTGTTTGGCGGGCAGGCGGCCGGGTTCTTCAGCGACGTCTGGGCCTTCCAGATCGACAGCGGCGCCTGGCAGCAACTGGCGGCGAACGAGGCCGGGCCGAGCGACCGCTATGGCCACTCGGCGATTCTCGACGAAGCGCGCGGGCGCATGGTGATCTCTCACGGCTTTACCGACGCGGGCCGCTTCGACGACACCTGGGCGTTCGATCTGGCGAGCCACCGCTGGACCAACATCACACCATCGGGCACCCGTCCGCTGAAGCGCTGCCTGCATCACGCCGTCTACGATCCGGCGAACAGCCAGATGCTGCTCTACGGCGGTTGTGCGAGCGGGTTTGGACCCTGCCCCTTGGGCGACTTGTGGTCGTTCGATCTCAGCGCGAACCGTTGGACGGAGCGCACCTCCGCTACTCGTCCGGTCCCGCGCCAGCACTTCGGCATCGCGTTCGACCGCGTGCGCGCGAGGCTTCTGCTCTATGGCGGCAGCGGCGCCGGCACACTGAACGACACATGGACCTGGGACGTCGCGAGCAACACCTGGCAGCAGCCGGTGGTTGTGGGCGCGCCGCCCGTTGGGCGCAGTCGCCACGAGTCGGCGTATGCCGCTGATCGCGGCACGACGTTCTTCTTCGGCGGCTCGACGAGCGACGGCAGTTCGAACGAACTGTGGATGCTGGGGCCGGGTTTCCTGCCCGTGCAACAAGCGGTTGCGCCGGGCGATTTGCTGGAGCTGTACGGCTCGAATCTGGGGCCCATCGACGGCGTCAGTTTCGCGTTCGATCCCTTGACCGGCCGGTTGCCCACGTCCGGGCCGGGCGTGGACGTCACCGTGAATGGCGTGCCCGCTCCGCTCTACTACGCGCAGGCTGACCAGATCAATTTGCAGGTGCCGTATGAGATCGCGGGCGCCACTGAAGCCGTTGTGCAGGTGACAGTGAACGGCCGGGCTCACGAGCCGCGCCGCTTTCCCGTGGTGGCCGCCAATCCCCGGCTCTATCCGGTTGTCTTGAATCAGGATGGCACGCCGAACTCGGCCGGCAATCCGGCTGCGGCGGGCAGCGTCATTGTGCTCTTCGCCACCGGCCAGGGTGTGACGCAGCCGCCGAGTCTGAGTGGCGCCAAGCCGGTGGATGGTATCTACCCGGAGCCCGCGGCTGATACGTCGTTAACGATTGGTGGGCAGCCGGCGCAAGTGTTGTTTCGCGGCCAGGCGCCCGGCACGGCTGGCGTGATGCAGATCAATGCAGTCGTGCCTTCAGGCGTTCCGTCCTCCGCGCCTGTCGTGTTGAAGGTTGGCTTGGCTGAATCGGGACCGGAGGTGGCGGTGTTCGTCCGGTAAGAGGCCCTCTCTCCGCGCGTGGGCGAGCGCGCAGTATGAATCGCTACAAGAAAAATCGGGGGCATAGCCTTGCGGGCCATGCCCCCGGAGGGAATTAGCACCCTTGTTTCCAATGGGTGAATTGCTACGGAAGGTCGCTTACTTCACTGGTGACGAGAATGGCGCTTCGCCGAGAATCACTTCGGCCCAGGCGCAGTAAACCTGCACTTTGGCGATGTTAGGGACATAAGCCGGGACGACGACCATGCGCTTCTCACCACCCTTGATTTTGAAGGCGTCGAGCGTGTAGACGGCTCCCTTGGAATCGATCACCCGCCAGGTGGGCGCGGGCGTATCGGGCACCTTGAAGTCCTCGGAAACCCGCAGAATGCTCTTGCCGTTTTCGTAGGCGTGCATTGCGGTGCCGGTATTGGCCTTCGGGCCTTCGAACTTCACGGTGGTGTGAACATCCGCCTTGTTGGCGGCAAAGGTGACGCTGGCGGCGATCAACAGAGCCGGCAGCGCGAAGACAGACATCAATTGGTTGAGTTTCATCACTACATTTCTCCTTCAGGTTGTTTCTTTTGAATCGAGATCAGCGCTCGACGAACTGAACGGCATGACCGTCCGGGTCGCGCGCCACAACAGACTTCCGGTAGCCCGCCTGCTCATCCGGTTGTGCGACCACGCCGGCAGAGACCTCCGCGGACCGGGCCAGCCGGAGTTGCCGCGCGGCTTCTTCCGCGTTGCCGCTCAGCAACCGGGTTTGCCAGTGGATAAGATCGTTCGATCTGGTCTCCGGCGGAAACCGCCGGCCATCATGCGGGGACAGGTACTCGAGAAGCTCGATACCCGGGCCGCTGGCCGCACGAAGCGCGGTGATCCTGAGCCGCGCTCCAAAAACGTTGTTCAGGTGCTCCTGTTCCGTGCCGTGGTTTTCGCTCTCTCCGGCCACTTCGAGACCCGCCACATCACGGTAGAACCGCAGGCTTGCTTCTGTGTCTGAGATCACGATTGCGGTGTGATCTATTCCGAGAAAGAGCTTGTTCGAGCTTTTGTGCCACTTAGGACTTCCCTTGCCGTCGGGGAAGGAGAGCACTTCGAGAAAATGGCCGTCGGGGTCGCGGAAATAGAAGGCTTCTATACCGCCGGCGTTGGGGTTCCAATCGGGCAGGCGTTGCGGTCCGGTTGAGGCGTGTTGCACCTTGTGCGCGCGCAGGCGCCTGTAGGCGGCGTCCATATCGCTCACGATGACGGCGATGTGCTGGAACCAGTGGTCGTTGCCGCGCGAGTCAACGGGCATGGGCCTTCCACGCGGCGCGAGGTATTCGGTGAGCTCGATGAACTCTTCGCCCAATCGCAAACGCGCCGTGCGCGTTCGCGCGCCGAAGACACCGGTGGTGTGTTCGAGCGCCTCGCCGGCGGCTTCGAACTCGGCGACCTTATCGAAGGTCAGCACGCGCGTGTAGAAATCGACAGCGCGGTCGAGGTCGGATACGGTGATACCGATAGAGTCGACAGCGTTGGCGAGCGGCTTGCGCTCCCAGGCGCTGAGTGAAAGCGCGAAGACAGCGCTCGCAAGGAGTGCGCGGCGTAGCATGATGGGACCTCCGGTTAGCCCAACCGTTCGAGCAGGTGATCGCCGACGCGCAGGGCGTTGGCCATGATGGTGAGCGCGGGATTCACCGCGGCGCTGGAGGGGAAGAAACTCCCGTCGACGATGTAGAGGTTGTCGACTTCGTGCGCTTTGCAGTTGACATCGAGCGCGGACGTTTTCCGATCGAGGCCGAAGCGGATAGTGCCGTTCTGGTGCGCGACGCCGGCGAGCGGGATGCGCTGGCCGGCGAAGAGGCTGCGGCCGAACAGGCCCTGATGGCAGGAGTGGCCGTGCATTTCGCACTCGCCCTGGTTCTGCATCATCTGCTTCAGACGCGCGATGAGGCGCTTGTGGCCTTCCTCATTGTTCGGCGTGTAGCTGAGGACGATCCTGCCGTCGCGGTCGAGCGTGACGCGGTTCTCGGGTTGCGGAAGATCTTCCGAGGTAAGCCAGAAATCCAGCGAGTGGCGGGCCATCATGTCGAGGGTGAAGCCCGGCGCAAGCGCGGGAGCGCCTCCCTTGAGCGTTTCCCCATCCAGTTTGCCGACAAACGAGATGTGGCCCATCGGGTATTCAAAACCGTCGTCGCCGAAGTAGAAGTCATTTACCGAAAGCGATTTCTGGAAGACCGTCGGGTTGGGGCACTTCGAGATGGCCATCAACACCGAGTTGGTGTGCCCCATGTAGTGGCGGCCCACGGTGTCCGATCCGTTGGCGAGACCGTTGGGATGCTTGTCGTTCGCCGAACGCAGCAGGAGTGCGGCCGAGTTGATGGCGCCGCAGGAGACGACGACGATGTCCGCGGTGATCTCTTCGCGCGCGCCGTTGCGCATGACTTGCACGCCTCTCACGATGCGGGCGCTGCCATTGGTGGTGAGGCGTTCGACGTAGGTGTTGGTCATCAATTCGACATTGGGGTAACCGAGCGCCCGATCCACCCCCAGTACTTGCGCATCGGCCTTGGCGAAGACGAGGCAGGGGAAGCCGTCGCAGGTGTTGCAGCGGATGCAGGCGCTCAAGTTCGGGTCCTTTTCGTTGAGGCGCACGCCGAGCGGCGTGTGAAACGGCCGGAGGCCCTGGCGCGCCAAGTCGTCGCTCAACTGCTGAATGCGCGGCTCATGGCTCACGGCGGGGTGAGGATACGGGGCGCTGGCGTCAGGCTCGGTGGGGTCCTCGCCGCGGTTGCCGTGGACGTGATAGTGTTCTTCGGCCTGCGTGTAGTAAGGTTCCAGATCGTCATAGGAGATGGGCCAGGCGGGCGAGATGCCGCCGTGGTGACGCAGTTCGCCGAAATCTTCGCGGCGCAGGCGGAACAGCGCGGCGCCATAGAACTTGGTGTTGCCGCCGACGCAGTAGTTGGTGTGCGGGTGCAGATCCTTGCCGTCACGGTCGCGCCAGGTTTCTTTGGTTTGGTAGCCGCCTTCGACGTTGACGAAACGCGGGTCCCAGTTCCTCTTCTCACGCGGGACGTAGTCGCCGCGCTCAACCAGAAGCACGCGTTTGCCCGAGGGCGCGAGCTTCTGCGCAAGCGTGCCGCCTCCCGCTCCTGTGCCGATGATGATGACGTCGTAGTGACGGTTGGACATTTGAATGACTCCTCAAATTCGTGAACGGCGGCGCGCCAGTTTGTACACCTGCGCGATCGCGAGCATGCCGAGCGGTGGGGCGGTGAAGTAGATCCAAATGGCGTGCCACTCGCCGGAGGGAATGGCGGAGGCGAGCGTGCGCGCGGGGTTCATACTCATTCCCGAGAACGGCGCTTCGAAGGTAATGAATGCGGCGACGAGCACGCCCGCGAACACCGGCATCCACGGCCGCAGCGTGTTCGACCTGGAGACGATGAGGGCTGTCGCCAGGAGCAGTGCCGAGATCGTGGCCTCGCTCCAGAACGCCACCGCTTCGCCGGGCAGGCCGGGAACGGTGGCGGCGAAGTTGACCGCCGAATGCCGCAGCGGCGGGCCGATGAAGAGCGCCGCGAGCAGCACACCCGCGATTCCCCCCGCGAATTGAAACAGAACGTAGAAGAACGCGTCCCGCGCGGCAATCTTGCCCAGCGTCCAGAAGGTAATCGTCAGCGCAGGGTTCATGTGCGCGCCGGAACGATGTCCCCACGGCGAATGAATGATGGCGCTCGCCGTCACCCCCATCGCCAGTCCCATCAACAGGCGGCGTTGGAAACGGTCTTCGATCGCCTGATGTGCAGGCGAGGTGGGATGTTCCAGCAGGACCGTGAAGACGCACGCCGAGATCATGAACACCCCAAGGGCGGCGGCTTCGATCAGATACTCGGGCCAGTGGGGCCGTTCGACTCCTGGTCGTTTCATCACCGCTGGAATCGCTTGGGAGGGCCCCGGTATTCCCGGAATAAACGGCGGGCGGAATGGATTTCAGGCGTGATGGCAAGCACGGACCTACTCATCGAAGATGGCGTGGCCGAACGGCAGTTAGCCTTGATTCGGCTGAACGTCGGATGGCTGCGGCAGGCGTTGGCGTTGCTGGTGACGATCAACGACGAGGTGTTCTCGACAACGCCAGAAGGTCTCGCGCCGCACCGCGTGAGCGCGCATCTGCGCCACATCATCGAGTTCTACGAGTGCTTCCTCGATGGACTGTATCGCCTGCGCGTGGACTACGACGCGCGGCGGCGCGACGCGTCGATCGAGCGCAGCAGGCAGGCTGCGATGGCGCGCATCCTCTGGTTGATCTCGCGGTTGAAGACCGAACCGGCGTTAATGGGCGACTCGATTCTGTTCGTACGCGCCGAAGACGCGCGGTCGTTGGGCTTGCGCGACCCCTTCTCGATGTCCTCGGTGGCTCGCGAACTGATGACCTTGAGCAGCCACACCATTCACCACTTTGCTTTAATCGCTATGGCGCTGCGCGCGCATGGCGTCCCCGTCGAGGCGAGTTTCGGTGTGGCGCCTTCGACCCTGTCCTACCACGCGCGGCTGGCGGCCGGCGCGGAGGTGGCCTGATTGTGCACGGCGAGTTGGCTTCACCAGGACGGCGGCTTTCAGCTTCTCTTCAATCGTGATGAGAAGCGTTCGCGGTTGCGCGCCGGGGCGCCGCGTGTGGAGATGCGTGATAGCGTGCTGACGATTGCGCCCGTCGATGGCGATCATGGCGGGACTTGGATCAGCGTGAACGCCCGCGGTCTCGCCTTGTGCTTGTTGAATGGCCCGTATCGCGCGGAAAGTGCGCGCAGTCGCGGGCTGCTCTTGAGCGGCCTCGCGGGCGCCCGCACGGCTGGGGAGGCGCTGGAGAAGCTGGCCTCCGCCAATCTCTACTCTTACTCCGCGTTCAAAATCGTGGTGTTGCAGCCGGGACGGAGCGCGGCGGTTGCCGAATGGGACGGTGTCGCGGCCAAGCTGCTGCTCGATGGTGATGCGCAGGTGCCGCTGGCGTCGTCGTCATTCGATCCGGCCGGCGTCCGCGTGAAACGGCGCGAAGAGTTTGCTCGCATCATGGGCCTCCGGCCTGCCAGCCCGGCGCGACTGCTCCGGTTCCACGGGAGCCATGGCCGCGGCGCCGATGCCTATTCGCCCTGCATGCATCGCGCCGATGCCGAAACCGTGAGCTTCAGTTGGGTAAAGGTCTCGCCGCGCGAAGTGACTTTCTTCTACACGCCGTCCGCGCCTTGCCAGCGGGTTCCCGGTCAAACCATCGTCATTCCCCGCGCTACGTAAGGAGCCTCGCTTGCTTCCCCAATTCGTTCTCATTGCACTGGCGACGCTCGTCAGCGAAGACCTGACGTGTGTCGCGGCGGGCCTGCTCATCGCACAAGGACGCATCGGTTTCGTCGAAGGAACCGCCGCCTGCGTGACGGGCATCTTCCTGGGCGACCTGGCTTTGTTCGCGGCAGGTCGATTCATTGGAAGGCCGGCTTTGCGGTGGCGCTTCCTGGCCCGTGTGCTGCCGGAAGAACGCATCGAACGCGGGACGCGGTGGATTAACGACCGCGGGCTGAGTGTGATCTTCCTGAGCCGCTTCCTTCCCGGCCTGCGGCTTCCCACCTACTTTACCGCAGGCCTGCTGCGCACCCGTGCCGTGGCGTTTGCGCTCTATTTCTTACTCGCCTCCGTGATCTGGACTCCCCTGCTGGTGGGCGGAACGGTGCTGAGCCGGAACATTGCCGGCTTCGGCATCGTGGTCCCAATCGCATTTGTGCTGGTGCGCCTTACGCCCAATGCGTGGAAGCGGGTGTCTCGCTGGGAGTTCTGGCCGATTGCGGCAGCTTACCTCCCCTTGGTTCCCTACTTTCTCTGGCTGTGTGTGCGGCATCGTTCCTTCACGCTCTTCTCCGCGGCTAACCCGGGAATCTATTCGGGCGGTCTGGTGGGGGAATCGAAATCGGAGATCCTGAGCAAGCTGCCGGCCGCGGCGGAGTTTGAGCTGATTCCGGGCGCGCTCCCGTTTGAAGATAAGCTGGCGTGCGCGCGGCGGTTTGCGTTTCCGATGGTGCTCAAGCCCGATCGCGGCGAGCGTGGCGAGGGTGTGGCTATCGTCCGAACCGAGGCTGAGCTTGTGGCGTATCTGCGCGGCGTCAGGCACGACATCATTGTGCAGCGCTATGTCAGCGGAGAGGAGTTCGGCATTTTCTATTGCCGGTTCCCTGGGCAGGCGCGCGGGCGTGTTCTCTCCATCACTCAGAAGCGCTTTCCAGTTCTGGTCGGCGATGGCTTGAGCCGGTTGGGTGAGCTCGTGCGGCGCGACGCACGCGCCGCCTGCATCGCCGGTACCTATGCCCGGTACTCAAAGCGTCCGATGGAGGATGTGCCGGCTTCGGGTGAGCGCGTTCAACTCGTCGAGATCGGCTCTCACTGTAAGGGCGCGATTTTTCTGAACGGCGCGCATCTCCTGACTCCCGCCCTGGAAGATGAGATCGATCGAATCGCGCAGGCTCACGAGGGATTCTACTTCGGCCGGTTCGATCTTCGCGCGCCGACCCTCGAGGATCTTCGCGCCGGCCGTGGCTTGCAGGTGATCGAGTTGAATGGGGTGTCGGCGGAGGCTACCCACATCTACGATCCGTCCGTGAGCCTTTGGGAAGCCTATCGGGTGATGTTCCGCCACTGGCGGCTGGCCTTCGCTATTGGCCGGCGTAATGTGGAGCTTGGTGCGAAGGCAATGACGATTCGCGAACTGGCTCGGCTCGTTTGGAAACGAAGCCGATAGTGGCCAGCGCGAGCATGGCCACGGTGACCGACGCGCCGAAGATGAGCGCTTCGATCGGATGCAGCTGTCGGCCTTCCTGTAGCGCGATGAGGTGTTTCATCCCCACGCCCGCGACACCGAGGCCGAGAAATAGCGGCAGGTGCGCGTAGTTCCAAACCTTGAAGCGCCGCGCCTGTTCCGGCGTGTGAACGTGGCGCTCGCTTGCGCCGCCCGCGCCATCGAAATACAACCAGCGCAGGAAGAAGACAAAAGCCATTCCCCCGAACGCTGTCGAGGCCGCGGGTAACGACCAGTACTCCTGCGAACTGATGCCGCGCATGACTTCGGCAATGAATTCGCCAAGCAGAATGATGGTGAACAGGCCATAGCGCTCGGGGAAGTGTTCGGCGTGCGGGGGGACGTGCATGCCATGGCGTTCGGCGATCCAGGGCGTGGCGAAATCGACGCTGAGCGCGAGCGCCCACAACCAGTAACGCTGCGGCGCCTCCGTCAACGCCGAGCCGATCCAGATGAGCGCCGCGATGCCGAAGCCGAGGGCGAAGCGCGTGGTGAGTGTGCGTGTCTCCGGGATGCGGCGGGCACGTAAGTATTGAAAAACGAGGACGAGGCGCATGCCCGCGTACGCCGCGCCAAATCCCGCCGACGACCGGCTGTCGAGGGCGTCGCGCGCGTTGGCCGCCATGACGGCGGCGATAAAGCCCTGCACAAGCGTGAAGAGCTTTTGCGCGAGGTCGTCGGACTGGAAACGCGTGGTGAACAGCGTGTGGCCGCTCCACGCCCACCATATGAGGACAAAGAGGAAACAGTAGCGCAGCACGCCGTCCAGCGTATAGCCGGCGCTCAACGGCTTGCCGACTTCAGAAACGGCGGCCACGAAGATGAGATCGAAGAAGAGCTCGTTCCAGGTGGCGCGCCGCGGTGTATGCGCACCGGTCCGCCAGAGCCGTGTGGGTTGAATCAACTGCCGGAGATCCGGAATCTGCATAGTGCTACTGAATGGCGGCGAGGGCTGAGAGTATTTCCTTCGCCGGGGCGCGGCCGCCGTGAGTGGTGCTCACCTTGGCGTAAACCACCTTGCCGGTCTTGTCGAGGACAAAGGTGGACGGATAAGCGGTCTCCTTCGGAGCGTCCCACCGCAAGCCATAAAGACTGGTGAAGACGTAGTCGGGGTCGAGGAGCAATTCGAAATGAGCGGGGAGATTCTTGTCCGCCGCGAATTCGCTGCCTTTGCTTTTCACGATATCGGCCGGGCCGGGGTAAACCATCACCACGCGCGCCTTGGCCGTGGAGAATGCCGAGGCATGATCCACCAGTTCCTTCACCTGGCGCGAGCAGAGTGGGCATTGGTAGCCGGGGAATCCGCGAAGTACGACCAGGACCACCGGGCCCTTCGCGGTTTCATCGGTGAGACGCACGGCGGCGCCTTTCAGATTCTTGAGCGTGAAGTCAGGAGCCTGCGTGCCGATGGCCGGCCCAAGAGCCAGTACCGGCAGCGCGGTGCAGAGGAAGAGTGCGAGTTTCATCGTCTCCTACAGGACGCATGAAGGAACCTTTATTCCCCTCGCGACAATTCTCTGCGATGCATCACCACCACCGTCGCCGAGCAAAGCAGCACGATGATCGCGAGAGCGAACAATTCTCCCTGGTCGCCGACGGCCGGCAGCGTGATGCCGAGCTTGGTGAGATGGCTCAAGACGGCTCCTGTAATCACGCCCAGCGACAACAGCCCTCCGTGGACGGCCGTGCGCGGCATCAGAAGCAGTGCCGACGCCGTCAGCTCGGCGACACCGGAACCGATGCGGCCCCAGGGTTCGAGACCGAGCGTGGAGAAGATGTAGACGGACTCAGGCGCTCCGCTGAACTTGAAGTACAGGGTTTGCAGAAGAATCGCCGCCGCGATGCAGCGCAGAACCCAACTGGTGGTAGTGAATGCTTTCGAGTGTTCCATAGTTGGCCTCCTGGGCCAGCAGAAATTGTTGGGCTTCTTCGCGGCCGAGGTAACGATCAAGCAGCTTGCGTTCGGCATGCGTGAGGTCCACGACGATCAAGCCGTCAAGGGCGTCGGAAAATTCCGGGTCGACGTTAAATCCAAGAAGTTTCCCGCCCAGGCGGAGGTACTGCCGCAGGAGCACGGGGATGCCTGCGTGGTTTGGTTCGATGTCCGAGACAAGATCGGATAGCTCGTCGAGGTCGCGGCAGAAGGACTCGGCCCGCGGGGGACGCGGCGCGTTGCGGCCGCTGACAAGGTGCGTCCAGCACGGGATGGAAGCGCTCTTCTCGAGGAACGAAATCATCAGTTCCCGGGAGAGAGATTGGTATTCGTTGCTGATGCTCACGGGGCCGAACAAGCGCTTGTAGCGCGGGTTTGCCGCGACGTACTTGCCGATACCTTTCCACAGGAACAACAGTGGCGCGAAACCCTTTTGGTATTCTTGCCGCACGAACGAGCGGCCGAGTTCGAGTGCCGGGCCAAGGGCGCGCAGAAACCGGTCATCAAACCGGAAAAGCGTGGCCGTGTACAGCCCGTCGAGCCCGGCACGGTCCGTCCCGGCGAGACGATAGGCGCCGGCGATCTCACGGCGCGCCGAGTTCCACACGAACAGATGAAGGTAGTGCGCGTCGAATCGATCAAGGTCGCGGGCGCGTCCCGTGCCTTCGCCCGCGCCGCGAAAGGTGATCTCGCGCAGGCGGCCGATCTCGTCGAGCAAGCGCGGTATCTCACCTGCCGGGGCGAGGAAGACGCTGAAATCACCCGACTCGATGAGCTTGCGATGAGCCTGTATCGAGGCCACCTCCGTGGCGAGTTCGGCGGAGCCGGGGCCGGCTGGCACTGGCTCCGCCGCCTGGTTCTGGCGGCGCGCGAGCAGCGGTGCGCGCGTGCGCGGCTTGAACTCGTTGCGGTTTGCGAGAAGGTATGTGCGCCAGCGCAGATACCGCATGCGCTCCTCGTCGGTGGGAATGGCGAGCACCCGCGCAGCGTCGATGGCCTTGCCGATGCGGACGTCGATGCGCGCGTGCCTCTTGTTCCACAACTCGCGCGCGAGCATTGCGGTTCGAAGGCCGGCGTGCACCAACCCTCCGGCTTGAAACGCGGCGCTGTTCCCGCCGCTAACATGAACGGGAACTATCGCGGGCGCGCATTTGCGGCGCATTGCCACGGCAAGGACGCGGGCGAGGCCGGTTCGCCATTGTGGGTCGGTCACCCGGAGATGGCCGAGTTGAAAGTGTGCCACTTCGCCCGCGGGAAAGACAACGGCCATGCCGCCATGCTCGAGGTGATCGATCAACTCGCGCAACGCTTTGTGATTGCGGCGCGCAGCGGACTTCGCGCTGGAGGGATCAACACCGATGATCAGATCGCGCAGTTCGGGAATCCGGGCGAGTGCCTCGTTGGCGAGGAGCCGGACGTCGGAGCGAATTCGGCGCAGGATGGTGGCGAGCACCGCGCCGTCGAGAAGGCCCGACGGATGATTGGCGATGACCAGCGTTGCGCCACTGCGGGGAATGCGTTCAATGTCGGCTTTACTTGCACGGACGTTCACTCCGAGGTGGGTGAGAAGGCGTTCCTCAAGCGGCTGCGCGGCGTCCATGGATTGGAGGGCGCGATAGGTGCTTGCCGCTTCTTCAATGCCGAGGAACCGTGCGGCTGCGCGCGCGGCGGGGGCCGGAAGGAACGCTGGAAGGAGGTTCGGAAGAAACGATTGAAAGTCGACTTGCATCGTTGCCTCTGCAATCAGCTCAGAGGTGTGCTTTATTCCCGGCGGAGGCTGGATGGGATGGCTTTGAAGACCAGCAGCAAGCCGCTGGTGCGGAGTTCGCCGCGAAGGCGCACCGGCTCGGCGACGTAATCGAGAATCTCGCGGCCCATCTCCATGAGCAACAGCACCTGCAGCGCGCCTCCGGCGTCACGCACCAGGAACACGGGGCTAGCGCCGCCACTCAGGCAGCGCACCGCGCAATCGCGATGTACCTTGCCGCGGCCTGGGTTCATCACGCCGTAGTAGCATTTGCCGTCGGCGATTTCTCCGGTGAGTTCCATCCAGCCGATGTACTCTCCGGGCGGTGGCGTCCGCGGCGCGCCTGGCGCGGAGCGGATGGAGCCGGGCTCGATCTCGAGCATTCGGTTCCGGCCCGATTGGATCAGCGCCCCACGTAGATTCACCGGGCGGCCGTCCCACTCGCCGGCG
>JAEUQD010000578.1 GCA_016789925.1 Bryobacterales bacterium
GGGCATCTTTCTGGCGACGATCGCGGGCTCGATTCTTGAACCCATTCCCGGCGGCGCACTCGTCCTGATCGCCGTTACCCTCGCCTCGGTTCTCGGCGGACTTCCCATCGCCTCCGCGCTCGGCGGCTTCGGCGACCCCACCGTGTGGCTGGTGATGGCGGCGTTTTTCATCTCGCGCGCTCTCATCAATACTGGACTGGCCCGGCGCATCGCGCTTTTCTTCGTCCGCCTGTTCGGCCGCAGTTCGCTCGGCGTTTCTTATGCCCTGTGCCTTTCAGACGCCGTGCTTGCCTCTATTATTCCGTCGAACGGAGCACGCTCCGGCGGCGTGATCCTGCCTATCGTCCGCTCCATTTCCGAACTCTACGGCTCCACTCCCGGCGCGACCGCCGCGGTGCTCGGATGCTTCCTGTTCACCGCCGTCTACCAGGGCATTTGCGTCTCCGCCTCGATGTTCTTTACCGGGCAGGCCTCCAACGCCCTGGCTGCGCAAATCGCCACCCAAGCGGGCTACCCGATCACGTGGGCCAGTTGGTTCGCGGCGGGGCTCCTACCCGGCATCTGCTGCCTGCTGGTAGTTCCCTATGTGGTCCTGAAGCTCAATCCACCCCAGGTCACCCGAACCCCGGAAGCCGCCAAGTTCGCCGGCGACGAGTTGCGCAAGATGGGCAGGCTGAGCGGCCAGGAATGGATTCTCACCGCGGTCTTTATCGCCGTCTGCGGGATGTGGGTCACGAGTGGGATGACCAAGATCGACGTCGCCATTCCCGCCCTGATGGGCGCGGGCGCGCTGCTCGTGACCGGCGTCCTCCAGTGGGACGACATCAAGGGCGAACGCGCGGCATGGGACATCTTCATCTGGTACGGCGGCCTAGTGCGCCTCGGCAAGGCATTGAACGACACCGGCGTCACGCGCGAATTCGCTAACTTCGTCGCCGCTTCCTTCGAAGGCGCAACGTGGCCCGTTGTCTTCGCCGCAGCCTTATTGATCTACTTCTACGCCCACTACGCGTTCGCGTCGATCACGGCCCACATCCTCGCCATGTACCCGCCGTTTCTGGCCGTGCTGGTGGCCGCGGGCGCGCCGCTCGGCCTGGTGGCCTTTGCCTTTGCCTGCTTCACGAATCTCGCCGCCGGGCTGACACACTACGGCACCACGCCCTCGCCGATGTTCTTTGCCCACGGCTATGTCCCCATGCAGACCTGGTGGCGTGTCGGCTTTGTCGTATCGCTGGTGAACATCGCCATCTGGTCTACCGTCGGCTTTGCCTGGTGGCGGGTGCTAGGGATTTGGTAGATCGACCATCACTCCGGGCTGGCTGGTTTGATCGCCCACGACCAATAGCACCTCGGCCGGACCCGCTCTTCTTCTGGCCTCGGCGGGCAAACGCGCCCGCAGGATGTAGGGCGCGGGCGATGTCAGTTCCTCCGCCAGCCGTCCGCCCACCCACACGTACAACGGATCCGGCGTCCAGCCCGTAATGTACAGATCCACCGACCGGGGATCGCCCGGCGTGGGCCACGCGCCAAACACGCCCGGCGTCGCCACCGGTGTAGCGAGAATCGAGACCTCGTTTGACAGCACTCCCTGGTTAGCCAACCGCACTCGAAGTAAGCCCAGTTGGGGAACCGTGAATGTCGCCTGTCCCGGCGCTATCGAAAACAACCCAACACCACCGCCGTTGAGCAGGAGTGTTGTGTCGGGCGTGATCGTCGGGTTGAACACCGTCACCAACTGTCCAGGGGTTACCTTGCCGTTCAGGAAGGTTGCCGCACTCGTAATCGACGAGGCGGTCAACATGCCCGGCGACGGGGTTACCACAAAATGCGCGACCGGATGGTCGTGGTCCGAATACCGGCGTAGCGTGTCGGGGAGATCCGCGTTCAAATGCGCCATCTGGTACCGGCTCCAGCGCCGCCGCATCACGCCATTCGCGAGAACATGGTCCAGCGTCTGGGCCGTTCCGTCCTGCACATAGCTGTAGCCTTCATCCCGGGGCAGGGCATGAGTGAGGTTGAACAGACCCGCCCGCGTGGCGACGATTCCGACGACATCCACCAACCCGTCGTCGAACTGAAAGGCATTGAAATCGCCGAGCACGAGCAAGCCGGCGGCCGGGTTTTCCGCCTGAATCCGGCTCGCCAGGTCGGCCACTGCCTCCGCCTGCGCCTGCCGCTTGGCCCGCACCGTTGGTGTCTCCGCGTCGATCAAGGACCGCATATGCACCACCACGGCATTGAACGGGAATCCGCGCACGGTGGCGCGCAGCACCAGCGGAGGCCTGTCGTGCAACACGGCGGCCGGGCCTGCCGGGGTCCGATACGTCGCCTCCTTGTCCACCTGTTGCACCGAGAGCACGTTCACGGCGGAAGTGTTCACGAGGAAGCCGACATCAATGCCGCCGGGGTCGTTGCCTTCCTCGAGATACGCGCGATAGGCCGGGCCCGCCGCATCCGCGACGCGCTCCAAGGTAGGAAGGTCCACGACCTCCTGCACGGCTACCAGATCAGGCAAGTGCAACTGTGCGCGAATGGTCGTCCCGATCTGCGCGATTCGCGCCGTGTCATTCCCGGTGAGCCTTCGTAAGTTCATCGAGGCCACAGCGATTTCCTGGGGTGACGGCTCCAGAATGGGAGTTACCGCCGGCAGTGCCGGGGCGGAGGGAGCCAGGCTCTGCTCAATGCCTACGGTATAAGTTCGAAACCCGTAATCCAACAGGCCAGTAACATCGCGCCAACGCTGACCGGTAAAGACCGGAAGCGCAGTTACACCCAACAGCGCCGGGTCGATCCGCAGGCGCTCCGGATTACCGTTGAAGTCGGCGCCAGGCTCGCGAAACGGACGCGGCGTTCCTTCCAGAACGGCAAAGAACACGCCGCCGGTAGTGACCGTGGGAGAGACAGACCGGAGTTCGTCAAACCGGACCCGCATACCCTCAAACCGTTCGAGCACGTCCACGCCACCCGCCGGGAATAACTCGTTGGCCGTGATCGTTACCGGCGGCGGAACCGCGTTGTCCACGGACAGTAATTCCACCTGCGGTTCAGTTAACTCGGTGAGCGGTGCGCTCCCGGCATCGGACGCGGGCCGGAACTCGGTCACTGTGCCGCGCACACGCACCAACGCGCCGCGCACGGCGGTGGCCGGGGGCGCGACGCGCGTGAACACCAGCAGCCCTTCCGAGGTCAGGGGGTTGCCATCTTCCTCCTGAGGCCGCGATTGGATGTAGAAGCCGTTTGTCCGGCGCGCGGTGACGACACCGGTGGTTTCCACCTGAGCGCCCACAAGCGGCGATGCGCTTCCGGGGCCCTGAATCTCGCTAATCCGAACCGTGGTCTGGGCGTGTAAGGTCCAGACCAGCGCTACCGCAATGGGCCATTTCATACCTCCACGGTAGCGCCTTGCTTACCGCACAGCCGACGCCACCGCCTTGGCCACTTTCTCCAAGGTGGGCTGGTAGCTCTCGGCACCGGCGGGAACCGCTTCTCCGGACGCCATCGACGCCGCCGCGTACTGCATGGCCGACATCGCGCCATAGTAGCTGCCCGCGCCACCATAGATCATGGGCGAGTACATCGATGCGCCGCCGGCATTGACAGTCTGACGCAGCACGCTGTCCATCGCGTGATAGGCCACGTAGTTGTGACCCACGGCGCGAGCCGTCAGGCCCGAGCCCTGCGCCACGGAGGCCACCTGCAACGCGTTCTTCCAGCCAAAGCCGCCGCCCTGCTTGCCGCTCTCCACAGCGTTCAACACTTGCGCGCCATCGGCCACGCGATCGAGTTTGTAGGCCAACGACGTCTTCACGCCTGCGTCCACGCCCGCCGTCGCCTTGGCCAGGGCGCCAAACATCCCGCGCTTCTTCGGCGCCGGGGCCGCCTCGCCCGCACCGCCCGCGGGATTCGCCGTGAGCACATAGTCACACTCGGCGCGTTTGGCCTGATCCGCGCTTGTCAACGTCACCGTGTCGATGTTCTCCGCGCGGATGCTCTGTTGCAGCGGATCGTCCAGATAGGCCGGAGCAAGGACGCCCACGCGCAGCACTCCCGGCGCTTTGGGCGCGGACGCCGCGACCGCCTGGGTCACCATGGCACGCGCATTCCCCGCCTGGTTGTACCCTGCCGGTATCTCAAACAGAGCCGCATCCAGTGTCTCCTGCGAAAGGTCGGTCACTTCATAGGTCATCACCACAGGCTCTTTCGCGTCGCCTTGCCAAGTCTTCATCGTGTAGGCCACGGGATAGCCCAGCTTCGCGCTTCCCTTGTTCTCCATTTGGACTTCGTCCTGGCATCCGCCCGCGGCTACCGCGCGTTGCTCGATGCCGCCGTTCTCGCTCTTCTGCTTCTCCGGCTGCCAGTCGATATACCAGCCGTCGGTCTCCATCCGTGACTTTCCCGGCTGGCAGGCGTCCGCGCTCGCTTCATGCCGCATCACGGTGCGGATGTGCCGCGCCTCAAACCCGAACATCTGCTTCCGCTCACCCGTATCGGTCATCTCCGAGTAGACCTTCACAACGCCGCCCTTCTTCTTCTCACCGGCGGTGACCGGCTGGGCCGAGCTACCGGCCGAAGCCGTGCTCCCGGAAGTCGTTCGGGGAAGAATCGTATAGGTCTTCGATTCGTCGTCCACCAAGATCATCTGCTGCTTGTCCGGCTGCTGGATGACGACCGTCCGCTTGCCGCTCTCCATCCGCTCCCGTTCCCCTTTGTGGAACATCGCGGTTTCCTGCGCGGGAGCGCCACCACTGCTCATCTTCATGCGAATGCGCATGTCCGCCTGGGCCGTAAACGCGCCGCAGAGGGCCGCTGCCACCAGTAGTTTTTGCATCGTTTGTCTCTCCTGTTCCGATTCGATGATGTACGCGCAGAATGACCGGCAAACAGGCTCAGCAGAATATTGAAGTACGCTGTTAAGGATGGACTCCGGGGATGTCACCCAACTGCTGGTGGACTACAGCAACGGTAAACGCGAAGCGCTCGATGTCTTAACGCCGTTGGTTTATGGCGAATTGCGCAATCTCGCGGCCCGCTACCTGCGGCGCGAGCGCAGCGACCATACGCTCCAGAGCACCGCGCTGGTGCACGAGGCGTACCTGCGGCTGATCGATCAGAACCAGGTCCGCTGGCAGAATCGCGCGCATTTCTTTGGGGTGGCGGCTCAGATGATCCGGCGCATTCTCGTCGATCACGCGCGCACCAAACATGCGCAGAAGCGCGGGGGCAATGCGCAGAAGCTGTCGCTCGATGAAGCGATCGGGCTGCCGGAACAGCGGGACCTCGACATCATCGCCCTCGATGATGCGTTGAAGCTTCTTGCCGAACTCGACGCGCAGCAAAGCAAGGTCATCGAACTGCGGTTCTTCGGGGGGTTATCGATTGAAGAGACGGCGGAGGCACTGGGGATTTCGCCCGCGACCGTGAAGCGGGAATGGGTCACGGCGCGCGCCTGGCTGTTGCGGCAGTTGAGCAGGACGGAAGTCTAGACACACGTCGAGTGTACCCCTAGCGGTGAAGGTTAAGGGATTTTAGTTATTCACCCCCTGAGCGGAAGCGTTTTCGGACGTTCCGGCAAGGTCCGGCGGCCTTGGGGAGGCTGCCGGCGAGGTGCCGGGCTCCGGTTTCGCGTCCCGTGGTGTTGATTCCACGGGAGATTTGGGTTCGTTCCGCACATCGGGCGCCGGGTCCGGCCCCTCTTCGTAGGTGAACGACTGGATGGCCTTCAGGGTCTCGGCGGCGGACTTGCGGAGGCGCATTTCGTTGCGCAGGAGCTGCGTGTGGTAGTCGTGCTCGAAGGTGCGCGCGCGCATTCCGTCGGACAGCGTGCGACTGACGCCGAGACGGGTGTGGCCGTTGTAGTTGTAGGGATTCTTTTCGTTATCGGGACCGCAGCGCAGGGTGATGCGGCAATCCTCTCCCCGGGCGGCAGCCTGGGCGGAGAAACCGGTCTCGATGCGGCGGAAACGGCGAAGGCGCCACTGGTCGTAGACGTACTGCTCGACCATGAGGAGCTGGATGGCGCCTTGCGGGTTGAGCTCCTCTTTGATGGCGTTGAAGAAGTTGGTGAAGGCTTCTTCGGTTTCCCCGAGTTGCGGGACGAC
>JAEUQD010000586.1 GCA_016789925.1 Bryobacterales bacterium
TTGCATTATCGGCGGCGAAGCGCACTTGCGGCGGGATTGGTTGGAGATTATCCGGCACATCCGCGCCAATGGCATGTATTGCGGCATGCAGACTGGTGGCTACAACCTGCGGTTCGAAAAGCTCAAGCAAGCCAGGGAAGCGGGGCTGAACCACATCGGGTTGTCGATCGACGGCCTGGAGGAATTGCACGACCGTGTCCGGGGAGTGAAAGGCTCGTTCGAGCACGCCATCCGGACGATCCGATACGCGCACGAGTTGGGTTTGAAGCCCGTTGTGAACACCCAGATCGGCGCCGGCACCGCGGCGGACCTGCCGGGCCTGGTCGACGTCTTGATCGCGGAAAAAGTCCATGCGTGGCGATGTCAGATTACGGCGCCCATGGGCAACGCAGCCGACAACGAGCATCTGCTGCTACAACCCTACGAATTGAAGGAAGTACTCCCGTTGATCGCGTCGCTGTATCAGAAATGTCGCGCGCACGGAATGCTCGCCGACGCGGGCAACAACCTCGGTTTCTTCGGACCGAGCGAACCGATACTCCGCCCGGATTTCCAGTGGACAGGATGTTCGGCAGGACAGAATCTGATTGCGATTGAGGCTGACGGGACCGTGAAAAGCTGTCCGTCGCTGGCGACGGCGAGTTTCGCGGCCGGCAACGTCCGGGAGATGACCCTGGAAGATATCTGGCGTTATTCGGATCTGATGCATTGGGCGCGCGTGCGGCAGGTGGAAGATCTCTGGGGATACTGCCGGACCTGTTATTACAACGAAGTCTGCTACGCGGGCTGCACTTGGATGGGGCATTCGCTGTTTGGGAAGGCGGGGAACAATCCGTGGTGCGAGTACCGCGTGAATGAGCTGGCCAAACAGGGGTTGCGCGAGCGGGTGGTGCGAGTCGGCGAGGCGTCGAAAGATCCGTTTGGGACGGCGGAGTTCGCGCTCATTACCGAGCCGGTGTCGGGCGAGGGTCCCGCGACCGTGCAGCGCGCGCCCAGGTTCGCCACCGCGGGTCCACTGGTGCAGTTGCAGATCGGAACAACCGCCGCCAATGGAAAAACTCTGCCCGTGGTGGACCGGACCAAAACGCCTCCGCCGGGCAAGTTGGTGAAGCGCGTGAAGCGATGTCCAGCCTGTTCGAAGTCCATGTACATGCGGGAAGAGAACTGTCCCGAATGTGGGTACCAGATGCCGGAATGGCGGCCGTCGCGGATGGCCGCTCCGCCGGTAGCGCCATCCGAGGCGATGTCAGCGCCAGCCCTCTAAACAGGAGATCACCATGCCGCAGGTCGGGCTCGTCCAGGCAAACCCGCGATCGGGAGATCGCACGCACCCGCAAGCGTATCTGCCGTACTCGGTAGCGATGCTCCAGGCGTATGCGATGGAGCGTGCTTCGCGGCCGGATCAATTTCGGTTTCTGATGCCGCTGGCTTGGCGGGTGCCGCTGGACCGCGCATCGCGGCAGTTGCGCGATGCCGACATTGTCGCCTTCAGCGTGTATGTCTGGAACTATCACTACTCGCTGGAACTGGCGCGGCTGTTGAAGCAGGAGCGCCCGGACAGGCTGATCGTCTTTGGCGGTCCCCACGTGCCGCGGCGGGCTGAGCAGTTTCTACGCGATCATCCCTTTGTCGATCTCGCCTGCCAGGGAGAAGGCGAGAAGGTATTTCTCCAGGTTCTGGAACGCGCGGAAACGCGGGAGTGGGACGGCATTCCGTCGATCAGCTATCTGAGCGGGCAGGGAAGCTTTGTGCAGAATGCGGCAGCGCCCCGCGAGGTGGATCTGTCCGTGCTGCCCTCGCCCTATCTTGCCGGGCTGTTTGAGCCGCTGATGGCTGCCCACCCGCATGTTAGATGGGAAACGGCGTGGGAGACCAACCGCGGATGCCCCTTCTCCTGTACATTCTGCGACTGGGGATCGGCGACCGGCAGCAAAGTGTACCGGTTCGACATGGAACGCTTACGGGCCGAGGCGGACTGGATTGCCCGGAACCGGATTCACCACGTCTTCATCGCCGACGCTAACTTTGGCATTCTGCCGCGCGATGTCGAGGTTGCGCAGATGCTGGTGGACGCCCTGGAACGGCATAAGGCCATGTTGACCTTGTGTATCCAGAACACGAAGAACGCCACCGAACGGTCGTACCAGGTACAGCGGATTCTGGCGGGTTCGGGGCGGCTCTTCTTTGAACCAACGGTGTCGCTGCAATCCATCGACCGGCCGACGTTGATCGCCATCAAGCGCGACAATATTTCACTAAACTCGTTTCGGGAGATTCAAAGCCGGTCGCTGCGCGATGGAATGACGACGTATACCGACGTGATTATCGGTCTGCCGGGCGAGACGTATGAGAGTTTCGCGAACGGCGTCTCGGAGATGATCCGTCTCGGGCAGCACAACAAGTTGAATATTTACAACTGCCAGGTGTTGCCGAATGCGGAGATGGCTGAAGCCGAATACCGGCGCCGCTATGGGCTGGAGTGTGTTTATCTGCCGTTGAATCCGCCTCCGAAGCCGGGCGCGTCCCGGCAGTTCGCGGAGGAGTTGATCGAAACCGTCGTGGCGACGGCGGCGATGCCGCGCGAACAGTGGGTTCGTGCGCGGGCCTTTGCTTGGATGACGCAGTTGCTGCACACGGGACGGCTACTGCAAATTCCGTTTCTCGTCCTTGCGGAAACGTACGGGCTTTCTTACCGGCGGATGGTGGAAGCGTTTTTGGACGCGGACGCCGATGCATATCCTCTCAGCGCGCGCATCGCCCGGTTGATGGAGGAGACTGCGCGCCGGGTGCAGGAAGGCGTCCCTGGTTTCATCTACAGCGACGACCTGTTGGGTTGGTGGTGGGGACCGGAACTGTACCCGCTGGCCCGGCTGGTCGCTGACGAACAACTGGATGATTTCTATGACGAGGCGCTTGGTCTGCTGGCCGCGCTTTGCCGGGCTCACGGTCTACCGTTGGATGCCGCGCTGCTGGGGGAGGCCGTGAAATGCAATCGGGCGCTGCTGGTGACACCGCGCGGCGTGGATCGGTTGGAACTCAACTGGGATCTACCCGCGTTCTACGAGGCGGCCCTGGGCGGGCGTCCGGGCGGGATTGTACGGCGTCAGATGCGTTACTGCGTGACGCCGAAGGCGGCGTTCACGTTGGACGGATGGCTGCGCGCCATTCCGAACATCGCGCTTCGTGACCGCTTTCACTCATTTACCGAGGAGGCAACAGATTATGAAACAGGGATCGCTGGTTTGCATCGGAACTGGATTGCACCTGGGACAAGCCACGCTGGAAGCGCAGCGGGCTATTGAAGAAGCAGACGAAGTTCTGTACCTCGTCCCTGAGACCGATACGGTCGCGTGGATCAAAAAGTTGAACCCGAACGCCGACACCCTGGCCCGGCATTACCAGAAAGGGAAGCTCCGGCGTGAGACGTATGACGAGATGACGGAGACGATTCTCGCCCCGGTCAGGGAGGGCAAGAAGGTGTGCGTAGCCTTCTACGGGCATCCAGGGCTGTTCGTGAACGCCTCGCATGCGGCCATTAAGATTGCGCGCGCCGAAGGCCACGAGGCTTATATGCAGCCCGGTGTTTCCGCCGAGGACTGTTTGTTCGCGGACCTGGGAGTGGACCCGTGCCGCGACGGTTGTCAGAGCTACGAAGCGACCGATTTTCTCATCTGTCACCGCGTATTCGACGTCAGGACCATGCTCGTGCTCTGGCAGGTGGCCGTAGTTGCCGTGAAGGACTACCAGTATCCGCACTCGCCGAATCATGGCTTTCCTTACCTGGTGGACTATCTGACGGCGTTCTACGGTCCGTCGCACGTAGTGGCGGTCTACGATAAGTCGTTCTTCCCGGGCGAGCCGCCGAAGATCCAGAAGATCGCGTTACGCGACTTGAACAAATCACATATTTCAGCGATGTCGACCCTATTCGTGCCGCCGCTGGCCGAACCTGAGGTGGACGAAGACCTGCGGGCCCGGCTGAAGGCAGGGGAACGGTTTGTAGCCAGAGTTTCCAATCCTGCTTGAGAGCCGACATCCCCTGGCCAGGGGAGAAATTTCACCTCGCCAGGGGATGCCCTGACCGTTTCCAACCGGGAGAATCTCCCTGTACGAGGCGAGGGTAATTCTCCTTTCCAGGCCGCTGGGTTCGTGCAGCTCCGTGCAGCCTTTTCATCGCGTCCGTGCGAACGACGTTACTCTCATCGTGGTTTATGATGTGGGGACATGGCCGGACCCATTGCTTATCTCGGTGGCCGGCTCATGCCCGCCTCGGAAGCGAAGCTTTCGATCTACGATCTCGGCATCGTGCTCGGCGCCACGGTCACCGACCTGCTTCGGACCTTTCGCCACCAGCCATACCGGCTCGACGATCATGTGCGCCGCTTTTACGAATCGTGCCGCTATGCGCGCTTGAATCCCGCGATCGGGCCCGAGGAAACGGAATCCATCACACGCCAGATTATCGAGCAGAACACCCGTGAACTGGGACCGAACGACGATCTCGCGGTGGTCTACTTCATCACGCCGGGCGAGAGTCCGATTTACGCCGGTTCGGCCGCGGGTTCAGTGCGGCTGGAGCCGACCTTCTGCATTCACTCGTTCCCGTTGCCGTTCGAGTTATGGCGCCACTTCTTCACGGAGGGCGCGCGCCTGGTGATTCCGTCGACGCGTCACATTCCGCCCCAGTGTGTGGACCCGAAGGTGAAGAACCGGAGCCGGATGCACTGGTGGCTGGCCGATCAGGAAGCGCGGCTCGCCGATCCGCGGGCGATTCCGCTGCTGCTCGACCTGGAAGGCAACCTCACGGAGACGAGCGGATCGAATGTGTTACTCGTGAAGAACGGTGTGGTGCTCTCGCCGGCGCCGCGCAACATCCTGCTCGGCGTGAGCCGCGATTCGATCCGGCGGATCTGCGAGAGTCAGGAGATTTCATTCGTTGAGCGCGACCTGCAGGTGCATGACGCGATCAATGCCGATGAGGCGTTCCTCGCCACGACGCCCTACTGCATGGCTCCCGTGACGCGCGTGAACGGGCTCGAAATCGGTGGCGGGAAAGCGGGTCCAATGTTCGAGCGGATCCTGGCGCAATGGAGTGATGAGGTCGGTGTCGATATCCGGCGCCAGGTGTTGGGATGATCTGGCGGTTGGTCTCTCGAGTACTGTCGCGAAGAGGATGGGCGGTGGCTGGCTGTTATTCCGGCCTTGTCTGGTGTGACGGCGTATAGCCTCACCAGCAAGCAAGCGACCGTGCCGATGTCAAATTCCACAGCATTCCGTCTTCCAACGCCATCGGACTACCTCCGCCGTGGGGCAACCTTTAGGTTGCAACGGGCTTCAGCCCGCCGCACCAAATGCGAAAGCGGCTCAGCGCCCACCTCCCAACCGACGACGAGGTGTTGAAGGAGGTCTTCCCCGCGGTGGTCTCAATCGCTTCTTAACCAGCGCCAACCTGCCGGCTCCGCGCGCATTGCGGCTCACCTCCGCGGCGACCGGCCGTGTCGTGGAGGCTGCGATTGGCGCGACACACTAGCGAGGGATGCCGGTCTGCAACAAAGCAACCAACCAGGCCTGAACGGCGGCGACTTGCTCGGGAACGTTGTTGTGGCCGGTTTCGAGGGCCAGGAGGAGTTTCTTTTGGCCGGGGATGACGTTGTAGGCGGAGTACATCGAAGTCGGGGGGCAGGTCTCGTCGTTGAAGCCCCAGGAGTAGAGGCCCGGGACTTTGACGCGCCGCGCGAAATTGACCACGTCGTAGTAGCGCGAGGTCTCGATTTTGTCCGGCGAGCGGTGCGCTTGCGCGCCCTCGGTGGCGCGGAACATGTGGGGCCAGCCGCCGGCGCGATTCTTCAGGTAGCCTGTGACATCGGAGAGGGCCGGGTAGTATGCGGCGAGGCCTTTCACGCGCGGGTCCAGGCCGGTGGTCACGATGGATAGTGCTCCGCCCTGGCTGCCTCCGGTAACGGCGAGGTTCACGCCGTCCCATTTGGGATGGGTGGTCAGGAAGTCGTTGGCGCGGACGCAGCCGAGGTAGACGCGGCGGTAATAGTAGCGGTCGCGGTTGTCGAGCCCGAAGGTGTTGTAGCCGGAAAGCGCGCCGGCGCCGAGGGAGTCGTAGACGGATTGCTCCATGGTCACCGGGATGCCGTGGATTCCGACCTGGAGGGTGACGATACCGCGGGCGGCCATGTCGGCAAGACCGCGGTAGGGGCGGACGCCGGCGCCGGGGACACTGAGGAGAGCAGGGTACTTGCCGGGAGCTTTGGGTTCGCAGAGAATGCCGTAGAAGCGAGACGGCGCGGCACCTGTGCCGACGTTTTGAAGGTTGACATGGTAACAGTCGGCGGAAGCATTGCCGTATTCGGGTAGCGGGGTGACCTTGGCATCGATGGGGAGTTTGGCGAGAGCCGCTTTGCCGGCAGCCCAGAATTGATCGAAGTCGGCCGGATCCTCCTGGGTGGGCTTGATCTCTTCGGGACGAAAGGCAGCGGTGGCGAGACCCCGGTAAGTCTCTCCGTTTTGCTCGATGGTGGCAATGCATCGGAGAAAGCCGGGTTCGTTCATGGTGCCGCCGTCGACAGTAAGACCGGCGGCGGTGAGGGTGACGGTCTGATCGATTTTGGGAGGCATCATCTCGAGGCCGATCCGGTAGGTGACCTTGACGCCGGCGAGGGGGTGGCCGTCCTGGAAGGCGGCGATGCGGAAGCGGACGGGCTGGCCGGGTTGGTAGAGCCAATCGGAGCGGTCGGTGGAGACGCGAACCTGGACAGTACCGATGCGGTCCTGGGCGAGGAGGGGGTATGCGAGGCAGCAGAGCAGGGCGAATCGAAGCATGGCTTGACTTATCACGATACCGCGCCTGGCTTCCCGCAGTAGTGGATGGCGGCCAGCGCGTAAACCCTGGCACAGTGGGCCAATTGCGAGATGGACACACGTTCGTGATCGGAGTGAGCCGTTTGATGGGCCGGGCCGTAGTAGGCGGTGTGGACGCGGGCATCGTTGTGGTAGAAGTTGGCGTCGCCGGTGAGGCCCATACCGATGATTTCGGGGGTCTGGCCGGAGACTTCCCGCGCCGAGGCGATCAAAGCTTGCATGATGGGATGGCCGGGCGGCGTCTCGAAGGGCTCGCGCTCGCCTTCGAGGAAGTAGCTCCAACGTAGACCAGACTGCGAGGCGTACCGGTTGCAGATCTCCTGGAACTCGGCATGGATCTGGCTGAGTGAGACGCCGGGGGTCCAGCGCCTAGTCCCGGTGATCTTGAAAAAAGCCGGGAGGCGGTTCATGTAATCGCCGCCGTGAACGGCGCCGACGTTGTAGAGTTGCCGTCCGCAAAGCGGGTGGGCCGGTTGGTTTTTAAATTGTTCCTCGCGCACCTGGAACTCGGTGAGCAGGCGGCCGACCCAATACGCGGGGTTGGTTTCGTAAGGAATCTTGATGGTATGAATTGGGCCGCGATCGTCCCGGACCTCGATCGTGAAGATAGCCGACCCGAGACTGGCGGCCCAAATTGCGCACGGCCCCTCGACGATAATGATGGCGGAGGCGGGAATTTTTCCTGAGCGCAACTGTTGGATGAAGTGCTTGGGGCCCTCCTTCTTGCCCTCCGGCGCTTCGTGGCCGATGACACCGGTGAGCCAGAGGTCGCCGGCGAGGGTGACGTTGGCTTTCCGGAGCGCGGAGGCGGCGTGAACCATGGCCACAAGGCCGCCCTTCATGTCCTCCGTGCCACGGCCCACGATCCAGTCGCCGTCGCGGGCGGGGGATGCGCTGTTGCCGATGGGGATCGTATCGGTGTGTCCGTTGAAGGCGAGTGTGGGACCCCCTCCGGATCCGGCGATGCGTGCGTAGACATTCGGACGTTCGGGTTCAACGTCGGCCATCTCGACATCGAACCCTTCCCGTTCGAGCAAGCCGGCCAGGAAGGCGCTTCCGGGCCCTTCGCTCCCGGTCTCGCTCGCGACTTCGACGAAGGCCAGCGTGTCGCGGGCGATGGCTTCGGGATCGATATGGCGAAAGACCCGGTTGATATCCATGACGATGCTTACAGGGGCTTGACGCGGATGTTGCGGAAGCGGATCTTCGCGCCCTTGGGCCAGGCTTTCTGTCCGCCGTGCACCTGGACGGCAAGCGAGCCGGCGTCGGAGAGAACGCCTTCGAACTTCTGGTCGCTGACATAGCGGGTGATCTGCGTCCCGTTCACCCAGGAACTGATGGTGGGCGGATTGCCTTCGACACGGGCGCGAATGGTATTCCAGGTATTGAGACGCCAGATTTTCGACCACCGCTTCAGATCGATCATCGGCGTACCGCCGGCACCCTTGGGGCTCTTGGGGGCGGCGATGGCCAGGATCTCAGTGAGCTGTGTTTTGCCGGGGTCGGCATAGACTCCCTGAAACTGGAAGGTTCGGTTGGTGGCGGCATCGAGACCTTCGCGGTAAATCTCACCGACATTACCGTCTTCGTGATAGTCGAGCATGATCTGGTAACA
>JAEUQD010000630.1 GCA_016789925.1 Bryobacterales bacterium
CTTCAACTGGGTTTCGGACGAGGGCGCGCCTGCTGAATTAGGCGTTTATCGGGAAGTGCTTCGCGTACTTGCGCCAGGCGGCGCTTTGGTCGCACGCAGTCTGGACAGCAGCCGCTTGGAGCAGGCTGGGCTCCGGCGCGACGGAGAGTTATTGAGAAAGCCGGAAGCCTAAGACCTAAGGGGCGTTGACAGGCGGTGGCACGGGGCGATAGAGTGGCCACCCATGAGGCACGCGATTTCAGGGTTGTTGCTGGGCGCATTGGTAGTGGTGGCGCAGGACAAGAATCCCCTCCACGGCAAGAAGGATGCAATCGAAGCTGGACAGGGTCAGTTCCGCATCTATTGCGGTCCCTGTCACGGGATCAAAGCCGAGGGCGGCCGCGGACCCGACTTAACGCTCGGAACTTACTCGGCGGGCAACTCAGACGACGACCTGTTTCGCGTCATTTCCGATGGCGTGACCGGCACCGAAATGCCCGGCTACTCGGCCACGTTCGATACCGAGGGAGTCTGGCGCCTGGTCGCCTACATCCGTTCCGTGGCCGGCAAGCCCGCGCCGGCTCTGAACGGAAATCGCGCGAACGGCGAGAAACTGTTCTGGGGCAAGGGTGGCTGTGGTGGGTGTCACCGGGTTGGCGCGCGCGGCGGCAGGATGGGTCCGGAACTCAGCCTGGTGGGCCGCCAGCGAAGTGTCGCCTACTTGCGTGAATCCGTGGTTGCACCCGACGTCTCGCTGACGCCCGGCTACGCCACGGTGCGCGTCGAACTCAAGGACGGGCGGAAGGTCGTCGGTGTCCAGAAGGGCTATGACGCCTTCTCGGCGCAATTGATCGACGCACAGGAGAACTTCCACTCCTACTTGCGCGAAGAGGTCAGAGCGATGACGCGTGAGATGAAATCGCTGATGCCAAGCAGGTATGGGCGTCAGTTCAGCGACGCCGAACTCACCGATTTGGTCGTCTACATGGCTGGGCTGCGAGGCGGCGCGGCTGGATCCGCGAACAAGGCAACTGGAGGAATCGACAGGCAACGCCTGCAGGCGGCGCAATCCGAACCAGGCACATGGCTGCTGTATGGAAAGAACTACGCTGCGTGGCGCTATGGCGAATCCGACCAGATCAACGCGTCGAACGTCGGCAAACTGGCGCCAGCCTGGTCCTTCCAGAGTGGAGTGAGCGGGAAGTTCGAAACCACGCCGATTGTCGACAAGGGGTTAATGTACATTACCGGCCCTTCCAACCATGCGTGGGCATTGGACTTGAAGACAGGAAGACCTTTCTGGCACCATAGCACTCCCGTGCCCAAGGGCGTGAATCTCTGCTGTGGGCAGGTCAACCGGGGATTCGCCGCGCTGGGCGACCGGTTATTCAAAGTAACGGTGGAAGCCGGTGTTGTGGCGCTCGACGCAAAGACCGGCAAGAAGATCTGGGAGACGAAGATCGACGAGTATAAGCGTGGCTACAGCGCCACCGTCGCGCCGCTGGCCATTAAGGGCCTCGTGATTGTCGGAATCGCAGGCGCGGAATTCGGCACACGCGGGTTCCTCGACGCCTACGACGCGGAGACCGGCAAACGGGTTTGGCGGTTCTGGACGGTTCCCGCGCCCGGTGAACCGGGCGGCGATACTTGGGGCGGTAACGATTCCTGGAAGCGCGGAGGCGGGTCGACATGGATCACCGGATCCTATGATCCCGAACTAAACCTCATTTACTGGGGCACCGGCAATCCGGGCCCCGACTTCAATGGCGACGTGCGGCCCGGCGACAACCTGTACACCTGCGCGCTGGTCGCCCTCGACGCGGACACCGGAAAGCTGAAGTGGCACTACCAGTTCACACCGCACGATGTCCACGATTGGGATGCGACGTCCGACCCGGTCCTTCTGGACCTCGATCATCAGGGGCGCAAGGTCAAAGCCGTCATGATGGCCAACCGCAACGGCTATTACTACGCACTCGATCGAACCAACGGCAAGCTGTTAGCGGCCAAGGCTTACACCAAAGTGTCCTGGGCAGATGGAATCAACCTGTCCACCGGGAAGCCGAACCTCATCGCCGGGCAGGACCCTACCGAGCAGGGTAACCGCTCGTGCCCCACCATCGGCGGTGGCCATAACTGGCAGGCCACGGCGTACAGCCCCAAGACCAACCTCTATTACTTCAATACAACCGACGGCTGTCAGCTTTATTACAAATACGAACAGGAATACGTCGACGGGCTTTGGTATCAGGCCTCGACAGTGGGTCCCATCGCGGGCGAGCCAACCTCCGGCTCGATAGTCGCCTTGAAACCGGCAACCGGAGACGTAGCATGGCGGTTTGAACTCACCTCGGGCCCGACCAGCGGGTTGCTGGCGACGAAAGGCAACCTGGTTTTCGGCGGCGACCGCGAAGGTTACGTCTTCGCGCTGGATGCCGTAACCGGAAACGTATTGTGGCGTCACCAGACCGGCGGAGTGGTAATTGCTCCTCCGATCACCTATGAATTCGGCGGGCGGCAGTACATCGCGGTGGCCGCCGGCGCGTCGATGATGACGTTCGCCTTGCCGTAAGTTACTGGACGCGCACTTTCGGCAGCGGCACCGGTTTGACCGGCTCAAAGAGACCGAAGCTGAAGATCGCGGTCGACGAGGCGATGGCGACGTATTGCTTACCGTCGACAGCGTACGTAATGGGCGAAGCCGTCAAGCCTTCGCCCATGTTGTAGTGCCAGAGGTGCTTACCGGTGCGCGCGTCTACGCCGACCAGTTGGCCATCGTCGTCCCCGAAAAAGATGACGCCACCCGCCGTTGAGACAGTGCCCGCCCACGATTCGCCCGGCCCGGTCATTGGATACTCCCAGGCCTTCAATCCGGTCTTGGGATCGTATGCGCGCAGGAAGAACTGGCCGATGTCGATGGGCTTGGGCCCCGCCCCGCCACCGGAGAAATTCTTCTTCGGCTCCGGCTCCTTCGAAGAACTGGTGAAGATGTCGCACTGCTCGAGCGTGACTGCATAGAGCAGGCCGGTATCAGGGTTGAAAGACGGCGACATCCAGTTTGTCGCCCCCCGAACGCCCGGGCAAACGCGATTGCCGTTTGGCGTGGGATCTTTTCCGGGCACAAGAACAGGCCGGCCGTTGGCATCGATACCAGTGGCCCAGTCGAGCTTCTCGACCAGGCGTGTGGCGCGAAGGAACTTGCCGGTGGCGCGGTCAAGAAGGTAGAAGAAGCCGTTGCGGTTGGTATGGAGCACCACCTTGCGGGGCTTGCCTTCCCACGGAATCTCGACGAGGACGGGCCAGGCCTGCGCGTCCCAATCGTGAGTATCGTGCGGCGTGAACTGAAAATACCACTTCATCTTCCCGGTGTCGGCGTCAAGCGCCAACAGCGAGCACGAATACAGGTTGTCGCCCTCCCGGTCGCCGCCATAGAAATCGGGCCATGGGTTACCGGTGGTCCAGAAAAGAGTGTTGGTTTCGGGATCGTAAGTGCCTGAAAGCCACGTGGCGCCACCGCCATACTCCACATACTTACCCCAGGTTTCCGAGCCCTTCTCGCCCTTCGCCGGGATCGTGTACGTGCGCCAGAGTTCTTCGCCCGTTTCCGCGTGCAGCGCAGCGACATAACCTCGCATCCCCGTGTCGCCACCGGCCGTACCAACGAGAATCTTGTCCTTGACGACCAGCGGCGCCGACGTCGCAACCATGCCGTCGTCAACTTCGCCGTATTTCTTCGACCA
>JAEUQD010000659.1 GCA_016789925.1 Bryobacterales bacterium
CTTTAGAAGACCTTTGACCAAGGAAGAAGGCGTTCAATACTTTACGCAATTTATAGAATTGGTCGCACTTGATACACAATTTCGCACAGACGTCGTTAAGTGGGGGTGCTTTCAGATGCTTGACTACGACGTCCTCCTCGGCTATTCAGACCGTTTTGCGGGTGGCGAACGGCGATTGGTCGTCACTGAGGTACTTGAACACTGGAATAGCGCTGTCAGTTCCCGTGAAGTGGAAGACCGCCTTCGCGAGGCTCTAGCTGGCGTGAGCAAGGACCTTACGGACCTCGAACATACACCCAGCTCAGTCACAGGGTTTAGGGACGTCCTGGAAAAACTTGAACTAGATCGAAAAGACGATGCCATTAGCATTCTCAATGGATTGCAGCAGGAGATAACGGAGTTCGACGATAAGGCGAGACGTATGAGATTCGCGGCCGAAGGATTCCCGCTACTGTTGATCGCATACGTGGGCAGCGTTTGTCGCCGCGGCTGGCAGTACTTCGATATGTTTGCTGAGGCCTCTAGTCGCCTATCACCTCTGACATATCTGCCGCACCGGCTTCGTGGAGATTTTCTCTGGCGATTTCGCAGACGTGGAGCAAAGGTCAAGTCCAAGCGTTTCTATTGCTGGAGTTGGGGCCACCTTGTCGCACGCTCGATCGAACAGTTTCCCCATGCATGGACGGCATCTAAAGTCTGCCTGAAGCTTGAAGACCTGCGACGACGTATGTCCGAACAATCACTGTCGATCAGTCTCGATATTGGTGACTCTGAAGGGTGGCGTGGGAGCGTCCCTAGCCTGACCGACGATGTGCGAGGGCAGCTCACAGCAATGGCTAGAGACGCCGGGATCGTGGTCGCGAGCCCGAAGAGCACGGATGAGTGGGGCTTTTGGATAGCTAGCGCATTACGCGCACTTCCAGCGCTTGGAGTCCCTACGTTGGCGAAGTTGCTCTCGGTTCAGTACGATATCCCAAAAGGCGACGTCCTTGAGATACTTTCGACGACTTATGCTTCGGAACTCGTGAAGGTCACCATGGATGACCATTTCAGGGACGCAGGTCTCCTTTTGGCACCAAGACTACAGGAGCTTTGTATCGAAATGAATGGCGGTGCAGACGAGAAGGTTATCGGAGAGGTCGCTACGGCTGCTGCGCATTCGATTCCTAGGGCAGTCGCCGAAGCCGTGTAGCGACGGAGGCGGAGTTGTATGCCTTCTTGCCTTATCCTAACGCACGCCGGACAGACGATCGAGTTCTATCGAGACGGCACTGTAAGGATGTAGTCACCAAGATGGAAAGCCGCCCAAACGCAGCATACGGTTGAGCTGGAACGGATTAGAACGCGAAGTCGGTTTTCGGCAGGTAGACAGCCACTTGGCCGTATCACGCCCGTACCGCTGAGTGAGTTCAATCGGTTCCGGAGCGACGCAGGGTCAGTTTAGGAACCCACGAGCCGGTCGTACTCGGCATGTGTGCCGATACAGATCCACGTGATCGTCTCGGCGGTCAATGTGCCAAGAGCGCGATAATGGTCCCCGCCACGAACCGTGAACCGGTCCGCACCGCCCTGCAACCGGCGGAAATGGAGGGATGGATGACGCGGGTCCCGGCGCCACAAGTCATACGACCTGATTGCGAGTTCCTGAACCTCACTGGGGAGTGCGCCGAACAACGCCCAGAAACGGCGCGTCGCAACGGACTTCACTTTGACGGTGGCCAGCCCTGGACCAGCCCCTGCTCGGACTCGCTCTCCGCTTCCCCGAACAGGAAGTCCAGCTTGCCGGCGACGGAATCCTGGTCCATCTGCTCGTCCCAACGAGTTTGCTCGCGAGTACGGAACCAGTCGACGAAACGTCTGTAATCTTCCGGCGGCAGACCCGTAATCGCTGTTTCGATTTCTTCAAGCCGACCCATAACCCAAAGTCTAGCAGCCAGCGCCCAGAGGCTGGTCTTGCCGACCACTTGGCCGAGTCACGCCCATGCCAGCATGACCCATTTCTACTCGGGTAGAGCGACCCACCAGTGACATATCATCCCCGCCGAGGGCGGACTGCGGGGCTCTCTCCCCGCATCATCCTGGTTCAAGGGATTGAAATTTTCCTCCTTCCAATCGTTTCAATCACTTACTCGGGGACGGATCTTTATTTTCGTTGCATTTCACCACAGTCAAACTTGACAACCCGTGATACCATTTAAGACAGAAGGATCGGATTGTCTCTCCACTCATTCCGGAGAGACACCCCGGTCCTTTTTTCATTTCACGACTGGAGAATATTTATCATGAATCCGCACACCGGACCGCGTTCGCCCGAAGGCAAGGCTGCCTCCTCCCGCAACGCCACCCGCCACGGCCTCACCGCCCATCAGCCTGTTGTCACCCAGGCCGACCAACCCTTGTTCGACGCCATGCGCAACGAACTCCTCCACACCCTCAATCCCTCCGGCTTCCTCGAAGACCTCACCTTCCAGCGCATCCTCATCGCCTCCTGGAACATGCACCGCGTCCTCCAACTCGAGAACGCCCTCCTCGCCAAATCCGGCGGCAAGGACGCCCTCTCCCACCCCGACACCCGTAAGGATGCCGAACTCTACCACCGCTACTACCTCCGCTTCGAGTCTTCCTACCGTTCCGGTCTCCGGGAACTGGAAAAACTCCAGCGTTTGCACATTTTCCACGCCATTCACTTCGGCGAAGCGGACCAAGTGCCCCTCACCGCGCTCCACGATCTCCAACAGATACAGCAGTTTGCGAAACGAAATGCCGCGGCGGCGCCTGCTGTTGATAATTCCGACCCCATGACCGCCTTCCACGCCACCCGCGAGGCCAAAATCCAGCGGGAACTGGCCCAGCGCCGCGAAGAGCTGCTCAAAAAGCAGCGATAAGACGGCGAACATCTTAAGAAAAGCAGGTCGAACGCAACCCCGCCACCACGAACCACACCCTACTTGCGTCGCAATAGCTACGGCTGAACGGCGATCTCTTCCAGCCAGTATTCCAGGTCGGCTTCGACGAAGATCACGGTGGCGGTGATCCGGGCGCCGGGCTTGAGTTTGGCCCACTCGGCGTCAGCCTTAACGGGAAACTCCATGGTCATCGCGTCCATCCAGCCTTCGATCTTCTCGTGTTTGATGAGGGCCGTCTTGTTCTTCTCATTGAGGCGGACCACCTCGCCCACGAGTTTGAAGCGCTTGCGCTCCTTGGGCGCGGACGAGCAGGCAGTCAAGCCGAGTAGCGCAGCGCACAGTGCGCGCCGCGAAGATAGTTTCGAGATCATTCCACCACTTCCCACGAGATCACGACCGCAGAAATAGCGCGCGAACCACCGCGGAGCACAATCTTCCGAAAGGAGTTCCCGGTTGCGGGCGCTTCGGCGACGGAGACGTCCTGCGCCCGTGCCGGTTCGTAGCGATAGGTCGTATTCATCCAGCCGTTTTGCGCGCTGCGGGGCTCGGTTACGTCGCCACGGGCGTGGCGGGCGGCGCCGCTATACACGGAAAGTCCGTTGGCCGACAGTTCGGCCGGATAGGCGGTAACCCGCACATTCACCCCGGGGAGAGCGCCGGAGAAGGTACCGGAGGAGGCGCGGCGGCCATCGATTGTCAATGTGCCGCCCGGAGGCAGAACACCGGTCCAGATGAGTTTGCCGGCCCGCGGTCCGGAATAGGCGGGTGGGCGGCTGACGGGTTCCGGAGAGGGCAGCGTCTGCGGCACGGAGGCACTGGGGGCGCTTTGGGGAGGCGCCGGAGGAGTCTGGACCGGTGCCGCGGCCGCTTGCGCAGCGGGGCGCTCGGGGACGGCCGTCGGCGGGGCCGGAGCAGGGGTTGGTTGCTGGCCTTCACCAGTCCGGCGTGCGGCGGCAAGGTCGTTCTCCAGCCGGCGGTTTCGCGCGACCATCACCTGAAGGTCGTTTTGGAGCTTCGTGGACTCTTCACGCAGGGTCGCCAACCCGTCATCGGGTGCGGCCGGCTCCGGAACTTCGGATTCCGGGCGGCCCACAAAGCGGGCCACCTCCTCCAGCGGAGTCGGCGTGACCGGCGAGTCAACCTGGAGCCGCACGGCAATGTCGGACGAAGTACGGGGCGCCAGCCAGTAGCCCAACCGCAGGATGGCCGGATCGAGGGGAATCGAAACGCTGCGCACGCCATCCTCAATGTCC
>JAEUQD010000667.1 GCA_016789925.1 Bryobacterales bacterium
TGGGTCCGAAACCACTCGCGCAACAGGACCGTGTCCAGATGATTTACGATGTCGTCGATGAACAGATCGACACCACGTCGAAAGCGTTCCTGGGATTATCGGTTGCCTGCGCGCGCTGCCACGACCACAAGTTCGACCCGACCCTCACGCGTGACTACTACTCGCTGGCTTCCATTTTCGCGAGCACCAAAGCCTTTCGAAACCTCGGCCGGCCGGGAGCGGTTTCCTATCTCTACTACACGTCTCTCGACCCTGAGGCCAGCACCCGCTACGACCTGCATCGCCGCCAGATCGATCAAAGCTTCATAGCCGCCGAAGAAGCGCTCGCCGAACACCTCTGCGCCCGCAATACGGCGCTACGTGCCCAACTGGTCGATTATCTCGCCGCCGCTTATGACGTTCGAACCAAGGGCCGGACAAACAGGCCGGTGGACTGGTCGGTGCTCGAAAAGTTTCTTTGCCTGGACGGACTGAAGATCTGGGACGAGGCCAACGACGGGAACATCGAGCAACTCGCCCGGCTGTACGCGGACCGCTACGAGTCCCAGGCCCACCAGTGGGATGAACGTCTGGCGCGCTGGCTAAGCCGGTACAAGGAAGAGGTCATCCAGGATCGCGACCGGCCCGCAAAACCCGGTTTCGACCCGGTGGACGACCCGTTCTTCCATGCCTTGACATTTCAGGGCGGCCCTTTCGACGTGCCCGAACCGCCGTCCGTGCGGTCGCTGCGCTCGCAGTGGGAGAAGTTGAAGAGCACGATGCCGGCGGAACCGCCTCTGGCTTCGGCCGTCGCTGATGGCCCACCGGTCGAACAATCTGTTTTCCTGCGCGGCAATCATCACAACCGTGGTCCCATTGTGCCCAAGGCGTTCCCCATCTTCCTGGCTGGCAGCCAGCCGCCTGCCGTTGCCGGCTCCGGGCGTCTGGAACTGGCGCGCTGGATTGCCAGCGGGGATAACCCTTTGACCGCAAGGGTCATTGTCAACCGTGTCTGGCAATGGCACTTCGGCGAAGGCCTGGTGCGCACGCCGAACAACTGGGGAATTACTGGCGACAAGCCGACCCATCCCGAATTGCTCGACTATCTCGCCGAGTCGTTTGTGGCCAGCGGTTGGTCGCCGAAGTGGCTGCACCGAGAGATCTTGCTTTCAGCCACATATGCCATGAGTTCCCACGCCAGTGACGATGCCCGGGTCAAAGATCCGGGCAATCGCTTGTGGTCGCGCTTTTTGCGGCGGCGGATGAGTGTCGAGGAGATGCGCGATTCCCTCCTCGCCCTGGACGAGACTCTCGATCCAGCACTGGGCGGTTCACTGCTCAATCCCGACCGCCGCAACCGCCGCCAGTCCTTTGACGAGATCACCCGCCGCACGATTTACCTCCCCGTGCGGCGAGGTTCGATTCCTACGCTGCTTTCCGTGTTCGACTACGGCGACGCAAGCACGTCAAACGATGGACGATCACGCACAAACGTAGCACCTCAGGCTCTTTTCTTCCGGAACAGCCCGTTTGTTCAGAACCGGGCTCGCGGCTTGGCTTCGCGCCTGGCTTCAGCACCAACGCCGGTGGACCGCGTACGTCAGGTATACCGCCTCGCACTAGGCCGCGAACCGGCGCCGGCCGAGGTGGATCAGGCGCTGACTTTTCTGGAGACGAGCCAGATTCGCTTGGGGAGCGAAGCGGCGGCTTTGGCCAGTTATTGCCGCGTCCTGCTCGCCTCCAACGAGTTTCTGTATCTCAACTAAGAAAAAAAGCCCTTCCGGGAGGCGGAGGGGCTCTATGCATCTCGTCGTGGAACGTGTTGCTCTAAACCGGATCCTCCGGCCGCGGAGGGGATCAATCCACGGCCGGAGGATGCCAGGTCGAGTGGTCGCCCAGGTGCAAACGCTCTGAGACCAGCCTAATGCACGGGTGAGAGCCGGGGAAGCTATCTTTCGGATAATCGGAAACCTATCTTTTGCGATGAATGTACCCCTATTGGGGTAGGGTGCGGCAATAACCTCACACCCGCAACGAGGATCGGGCACTCTTCTTGTACCTGACCGCAGTTGAATTGCCCCTACCAATCAGGTGAGGATGAAGAGATGACCGAGAGTGAACAACCGGCAGCACCCACGGCCTCTAACGTCCGCCTGCGGTTATTCGTCCTCGACGATCATGCGCTGTTTCGGGAAGGACTGGTGAGACTGCTGGAAAGCATGCCCGCCTTTATCGTATGCGGCCAAACCGGTACGGTCCGCGAGGCCCTCGAACAGATTCCGCGATCCAGGCCGGACATCATCCTACTAGATGTAGATCTGGGGAGTGAACGCGGACTGGAGATCTTCCCTTCCCTGCGGAGCCGGGGCTATAACGGTAAAGTCCTCGTCGTTACCGGTGGAGTCACTGACCGGGAGGCGGTGCAACTCGTTCAGGCGGGCGCCTCCGGCATCCTCCACAAGCACAAAGCTCCGCAGGAGTTATGCGAGGCGATCCGCCAGGTCGCCAACGGCGAAGTTTATCTCGACCAGCATTACCTCAAACCGCTGTTTAACTCAATCGAAAGCACTGAGGGCTACGTCCGCCGCGCTCTGTCGGAGCGCGAAGTCCGAATCGTCCGCCTCATCTTTCAAGGGATGGCGAACAAAGAGATCGCCGATCACCTGACGCTAACGGAGAGCACGGTGAAGGCCGCCCTTCGTGTTTTATTCGACAAACTGGGCGTGCGCACCCGCAGCCAGTTAGTCAAGGTCGCCATGGAACAGTACCGGGATCAGCTCTAACGGCGGGTCAGACCAGTCCCACTTCACGCAGGAATTTCGCCGCTTCTTCCGGAGGCGTTGGGTTGATGTAGAAACCCGTTCCCCACTCAAAACCCGCCACTTTAGTCAGCTTGGGAATAATTTCAATGTGCCAGTGGTAATGCGTCATTTCGCCTTCCTGGGTGGGCGCCGTATGAATCACGAAATTATATGCCGGGCGCTCGAGCACGCGGTCGAGCTTACGTAGCACAGTCCGGGTCACCCATCCCAGGTTCTGGATGCTCGCGGTTGCGCTGTTCTCATAGTGAGAGCCATGCGCGCGCGGGATAATCCAAGTCTCGAATGGGAATCGCGGCGCATACGGTGAAATCGCGATGAAATGGTCGGTTTCGAGAATCACGCGCTCGCCATCGGCGGTCTCCTGGCGCAGGATGTCGCAGTAGATGCAGCGCTCCTTGAATTCGAAGTATCGCCGCGCACCGTCGATCTCCTCCTGGACGCGCTTGGGGACAACCGGCAGGGCGATGATCTGAGAGTGGGTGTGTTCGAGCGAGGCTCCGGCGGTTTCTCCATGATTCTTGAAGAGCAAGATGTAGCGCAAGCGCCGGTCTTTCTTCAAATCCAGCACGCGGTCGCGAAAGGCCCAGAACAGCTCTTCGATTCTCTTTTCTGGCAAATCGGCGAGCGTTCGGTCGTGCTCGGGCGATTCGATGATCACCTCGTGCGCGCCGATGCCGTTCATTTTGTCGTAGATGCCTTCGCCTTCCCGGTCCAGTTCCCCTTCGACTCGCAACGCTGGAAACTTGTTCGGGACCACACGCAGGTTCCAACCCGCCGAGTTCGGTTCGGATCCATTCCGGTAGGCCAGGACCTCCGGGGGAGTCTTCTGTTCGTTGCCCGGACAAAATGGGCAAAACCGCCCCCCCTGAATGGTGACGGGATTGCGTAGGAAGTCGCTCGGCCGCCGCGACCGCTCTGTCGCGATGATCACCCAACGGCCGGTTACTGGATCTTTTCGGAGCTCGGGCAAGTACTGCCTCCCTTAAGGCAAACCCGAAATTATACCGCGTCCGGCAGCCCGAACACTCCCTTTCGGTGGTCGATCTCCGCACGATCCTCTGTGAAGACGATGCTGATCGTGTCAAAACGGGTTTGGTGCGGATCATGCCGGGACCGCCGGAGATATTGGCGCGCCGCCAGCACGATCTTATGCCGTTTAGCGGCATCGATATTCCGCTCCGGTGCGCCGAAGTGATCGGACTCGCGGGCCTTCACCTCGACGAAGACAAGGACGTCGCCTTCCCTGGCCACCAGGTCCACTTCCGCCGATCCGCCTGGGGTTCGGAAGTTTCGCGCCACGATGTAGTACCCTTGCTTCTGCAAGTACCGGTGTGCCACATCCTCGCCTTCTCGTCCCACCGCCTTGCCGTGCGGCCACTGTTTGTATCGCGCCCGCTGTCGTAGATGGTCTGACCAACCGAGAATCTGTTCCAGCAACTGCACCTTATTTTCTGACCTCGAATTCAAACTCCATGACTTTGCCCCGTACGACAAAACACAAGTAGTGTTCCCAGAACTTTCGGAACCGCGGCCAGTGGTTCACCAGCAGTTCGAATCCCAAGTACCTCCAGATAGCTAGTAGCCGCACGCGGACGAAAATCTCACGCAACCGCACCGGAGAGTAGTATCCAAACCCGGCGTTGTCGTCGCCAAAGTAGCGGAACGAATAGCTATTCAGGTGCCACCGATGGGTCGGGTCGCAAAAGGAGCTGAAGTCGGTATAGTGTGGCGTCGCGAGCACAATCTTGCCCCCGGGCCGCGCCAGGCGGTGGAATTCTTCCATGGCGCCGATCACGTTGCTGACGTGTTCAATGACGTGGATCACCCGGATCTCATCGAAACTCGAATCCCGGAACGGATACGGCAGATGGTCCAGATCGCACAATACGTCGGCCTTCGACGCCGGATTGTTGTCGATACCCAACGATCCCGGATATTTCCTGATGCCGCAGCCCACATCCAAGATGCGCACCGAACCAGTATCCGACAAGTCACCGTTCGCCCGAGGTTCTAGCGGCTGGCCAGCAACTCCTCGATCGTGTCCATCACGAAGTCGGCTTGGTCCGCCGTGATCACCAGCGGGGGCGACAGGCGAACCGTGTTCTCACCGGCTCCGAGGGTCAGCAGCCCGCGCTCAAACGCCGCGCGGACCAGCCAGTCTCGCAGTTCGCCGTTGCGCTCCCTGCCCGCCTGGTCCCGCACCAGTTCGATACCAATCATGAGGCCGTGCCCGCGGACTTCGCCGACGTTCGGGAACCGCCGCGGCCAAGGGCGCATCCGATCGAGCATCCGTTTCCCAATCCGTGCCGCGTTTTCGATCAGTTCCCGATCGAGCAGCTCAATCGTCGCCAAAGCTGCCTCAACGGCCACTGGGTTCCCTCCAAAGGTGGATGCGTGCGACCCGGGTCCCCAATTCATCACCTCTGCGCGGGCGACAGTCGCCCCCAAGGGCATCCCACTGGCGATTCCCTTAGCCACCGCCAGAATGTCCGGCTCAAACCCGAAATGCTCGCTCGCCCACCACTTCCCCGTCCGCCCCATTCCACTCTGTATTTCGTCGGCAACAAGCAGAATCCCGTGCTTGCGCGCCACCTGCATGAGTTCGTGGAAGAACTTCGCCGGCGGCACGACATAGCCGCCTTCGCCCTGAATCGGCTCCAGGATAATCGCGGCCACTTCTCCGGCCGGCAGGATGGTTTTAAAGAGCTGATCTTCAATGACCTTCACGCACTCGACGGCGCAGCTTTCCGGCTGTTTTCCGTAAACGCACCGGTAGCAGTAGGCGTAGGGTATGTGGGTGACACCGGGCACTAGGGGAGAGAACCGTTTGCGCTGGACCGCCTTGCTCGCGGTGAGCGACAGCGCTCCCATCGTTCGGCCGTGAAATCCTCCCAGAAACGCGATCACCTTTTCGCGGCCGGTGTAATAGCGCGCGAGCTTAAGAGCAGCCTCAATCGCCTCGGTCCCCGAATTGCCGAAGTACACCCTTTGGGGCCCTCCGGACGGCGCCAGCCGCGCCAGCTTCTCGGCTAGCGTCACCATGTTCTCGTAGTAGAAATCCGTACCAGACATGTGGATCAGCTTCTGTGCCTGGCGCTGAATCGCCGCAACGACAGCCGGGTGACAATGTCCCGCCGCAACGACGGCGATCCCGGCGTTGCAGTCGAGAAACCGGTTGCCGTCCACGTCGCTCACTAGCGCGCCTTCGCCGCGCTCGGCTACGAGGGGATAGCTCCGCGTATAAGACAGTGAAATGGCGGCGTGATCCCGAGCAATAACTTGCTGCGCCTTCGGCCCGGGAAGCGCAGTCACAATTTCAGGTAGTTCGGGCATTGAGACACCTCTTTCCCTATCGGTCAATCGTGGACGGAACAGGACGGCGGGACGCGGCGTACTAGTCGCCACCGAAGAGAGCCGGACGCTGCGTCGCGGGACTCATGCCTATACTGAGAGTCTAGCGCCATGGACCCAGCAGTGGAAGGCCTCCGCTTTCAATGCCAGCCCGGCTGTACCGCCTGTTGCGAGGTGAACGGTTTTGTTTATCTCGGCCCCGGCGACGTTGCCCGCGCGGCGGCCTTCCTCAAGATGGATCCCACCGAGTTCGAACGCCAGTTCGTCTACCGCACGCGCCATCGAACACGCCTGCGCAAGCCCGGCGACGGACGTCAGTGCCACTTCCTGCGCGACGGTGGCTGCTCCATTCATCCCGCCAAGCCCACCCAGTGCCGTCTGTTCCCGTTCTGGCCGGAACTGGTCGACGACCGGAAGGCATGGCGGCGCACTGCGGCACACTGTCCGGGGATCGGCCAGGGACCTCTGGTGCAGATCGGGACGGCGAAACAACTGTCGGCGGAGATGGAAACGGCCTATCCGGCGATTTATCTCTCCTTCGGCGGGTCGGCGTAGCAAGTTGAATAATTAAAATTTAGTAATTTAAACAAAATACTTTTTGCGGTCTTCGAACCGGAAACGTTGTTCACCTGTGCTTTGTGCTATGGGAGGGTTGCATGCAAGTTGTACAATCCCTGCAACTTGATCGGAATCCGCACGCCGTTGCCGCCAACGCCCTACCAAATCGGTTTTTCCTGGTCTTTCTCTCAATCCTCCGTATTGACAGAATTCCATAGGACGGCTACCATTGGCTTTCACCGTTTCGGATTTCAGAACAACTTCAGTGAGGTGTACATGGTACCAGGCCTGAGTTTCCAAATCGGCGAGCGCGTGGTCTATCCGAACCACGGCGTGGGGACTATTGAGAACATCAGTACGCGCACTTTCGGGGTGAAGACCGAACGGTTTTACCTGCTTCGACTCGCAACCAACAGCCTGACGATCATGGTGCCGTTCTCGCATGTCAATGAAGTTGGACTGCGCAAAATCACCAGGAATTCCGAGATCCAGCGGATGCTCGATTTCCTGTCGACGGGCAAGGCCAAATCCTGTTCCGACTGGAAGAACCGGTTCAAGGAAAACTCGGACAAAATGCGCATCGGGCACCTCCAGGACATCGCCGATGTGTTTAAATGCCTGCTGATCCAGCAGAAAGACAAACCACTGTCGTTCCGCGAGAAGAAGATGCTCGACCGCGCGCGGCACATGTTGCTCACCGAAGTCTCGTCGTCGCGCGGGGTTTCGCTGGAACAGGCGGCTGACATCCTCCGGAAGTCCCTGGGCAAATCCAACCTCCCGTTTCCCGAGCCTCTTTAAGTGCTAGCCTAAGCGCTGAGCCGGTCTGCCGGCCTTGGCGTAGACGCTTGTGAAAATCACTGCTATTGAACTGATCCGCTACTCCCGTGGGATCCGTGTCCATGCGGGCCTCATCGATTGGCTCTGGGTGCGAATCCATACCGATTCCGGGCTCACGGGTCTTGGAGAAACCTATCCCTGCTCTCCGGCCGAAGCCGGTGTGATTGAGCGCGCTTTTGCCGGGCGGCTTCTCGGCGCCGACCCGCTCGCCATCGACAAAATTTGGGCTGACCTTTTCCTGTCGGTGTCCTACCACGGCTGGGCAGGCGCGGAGATGCGCGCGCTTTCAGCCATAGACATGGCGCTTTGGGACCTGGCCGGAAAACATGCCAATGTCCCCGTCTACCAGCTTCTCGGCGGCCTCTCCCGCAAGTCGATCCCGATTTACAACACTTGCTACGATCACATCGATTTCCACCGCGAACCGGTGCGGCTGGCCCGCGAGTTACTGGAATCGGGGATCAGCGCAATGAAGATCTGGCCGTTCGACCCGATCGCACTGCGGCTGCGCGGCGAACGGCTCACCGCCGGCGACCTTCGCGAAGGGATCGAACCGCTGCGGCTCATCCGGGAGGAATTCGGCGATACCATGGCCGTAGCCATGGAATTCCACGGCTACTGGCACTTGGCCGATGCCGTGCGCATCGCCAAGGCGCTGGAGCCGCTGGATCCAATGTGGCTCGAAGAGATGCTGCCCCAGGACAACATGGAGGCCTACCGCGAACTGGCCAGCGCCACCTCGCTGCCGCTCACCCTGAGTGAACGGCTGATGACGCGTTGGGGCTTTCGCGAGTTGCTGCAAAATCGCGCCGCCCGTGTCGTCATGCCGGACATTGCCTGGTGCGGCGGCCTGTCGGAGGCTCGCAAGATCGCCTCGATGGCCGAGGCTCATTACCTCCCGGTCGCCCCCCACAATTGCGGCGGTCCCGTCCTCCATTTTGCGTCCGCCCACCTGGCTGCCAACCTTCCGAACCTCTACATTCTCGAGACGGTCCGCCGTCACTACCTGGACGAGTATCGCGGTCTGCTGACGGCGGACCTGCTTCCCTCCAACGGACGTCTGCCTTGTCCGCCGGGTCCGGGGTTGGGCATTGACCTGGCGCCCGGCGTCATGCAGCGTCCCAACGTTGAGGTAAGGCTCCTCCAGCACTAAGGTTGATCCTCCAGGGGCGGCTCAGGTGTTCCCCCGGTAGGCGAAATCGCCGTCACTCCCTACGATGGGGAGGAAGGCGTTTCGCCCCTCCGATGAACTGCCTGCACTGCGGGAAAAAGATCGGCATTACGTTTCTGCGTAAGGCACGGGACAACAAGTTTTGTTCCGAAGAACATCGCCTCCAATTTTTCGCCCAGCAGGAACAGATTGCGCTGGCGCGCCTGATCGACACTCAGGTTGGGCGTCCTGCGTCCCAACCTGTGCCGCCTCCCGATCCACCGGTCTGCTCGCAACTAAAGCCTCCGCTGACGCCCAGCCGTTGTCCCACTGCCATTCGGGCGGGATATGGCGCTTTGGCTTCAGGCATGGCCGTTGTCGGTCCCCGGCTGAATTCGTTCGTCTTGGAGGGAGCCTTAGCCCGCGCGGCGTTGTTGCCGCTACAAGCCGGCTCTGCGGTATCGGCGCCTCTTGTTGCTGTAACAGCCACGGGGCTTCCTTGCTGTCGTGCTCTTCATCCCGTCCGGCCAAATGTCCCTCGGCCTGCACTCCAATGTCGCTCTTTACCGGCCCCGGCGCTCCCACTCCCAGCACCATCGGCATCCCGTCAGAGCCGCCCCATCCCGCCGCGTTCACCGGAGCGGGTGAGTGTGACGCCCGTAGTCGCGCGACCCGGATTCCGCGCGGAACCGCACCACGTGCCGGCCTTGCGCAGGGCGATCACCGTAATTGAGCCAGCGATCGAGATCCTGTGCCCGCAACCTCTCCTGTTTCCACCCCACCTGGTGAGCCCGGCGCCGGCCGCACGGGTGCCGCAGCGCGCCGTGATCGGCTCGTCCCGCCTGCGCCCCCGGCGACCCCGCATTCGCTTTGACGAAGATCCGCCGCTGGCCGGGCCCCGGCATGTGCCCGCCGGTCCATTGGCCCTTCCCGCCCGCAGCTCACCCATTGCCCCCATCCCGTTGGCGGGGCAGTTGTCGGAAACGCGGATCTTGCCCTCACAGCGTTCGGTTCACTCGGCCCGGCGACCTGCGATGGCCCGCAGCAGTCCGCCGTCGCTCCGTTCTGGGTATGCGTCGCCGGCCGGTTGGCGCCATCCGGTCCCGACCGTTCAAATGCCCCACTGGCCTGTTCCACGGCCCAGGCTCGAAGTCTGCTTCGGAGTGTCGCTCGCCTGTCCTGGCTCAACCTCGCTCAGCTTGTTCTCCGTACCGGGTTCGAGGAATCCTAAACGCTCCACCGGTACGCCTTTCCCGCTCGAACCGCGCACGCGCGGGCCGCAGCCGACGCCAATACGTCCTCCGCGGCAAGTGCCGGATCTCTCGGCTGCACGGCCCCTGCGGTCGGAAGCCGTTTCCGCGACGTTCTCCGCGCTTACCCTCTGCGAGCCGCCCATCCTTTTGGCGGCCGGACGCGCCCTCCCCGCCGCCGTGGCTCCTGACATTGTTGGCCGTATTCCCCGGGAGGCGGCGCAGCACCGCCATTGCCCCTCGTTTGCATGGCTGCCCGGTCCCAAGGTTCCAGTTACGGTTCCCGCCCACTCACTGGTCCCGAACAGTGTGTGCTGCCTGCCCGTGGACCCACTCGCGCCGCGCCGCAAGCAATGGTCCCCAGCCCAACCCGATGCGCTCCTCCCCTATCCGGCGCCCAAAGTACAGCAGCTTCCGCGGCAGCCAAGCGGATTGACCGCGACAGCCCTTTGGTTCGCTCCCCCTGTCTTCGGCTACCCTCCGATGCCTCGGCTGCGCGATGCTTCGGCGCCGGTCAGCCGCCCGGCTGGAAAGTTGCTGCCCCTTCCAGGCTGCACGTTCGCGCCGATCACAGTAGTGGCCGCGCCCATTGCACACCTGGTACCGGCTGTTCTGCCGACGGAGTCCCGGCGGACGATCCGGGGCCTAAAGCTACGAGCCGGAGAGAATCTCGGCGCGTGGGAGGACTTACCGGCTTGGCAGCGATTGTCCCAGCGCGCCACCGCCCGGTGGCGACGCTTCCCCGCCCTGCCCAAGTGGGGTGCCGTCGCAGGGGCCTTGCTGTTGGCTGGCTTCGCGTCGATTCCCGAGGTCAGCCCGGCCAAGGAGTCGGGCGGTTGGTGGGAAGTTCCTCCTGTCATTGCCCAAAGGGCCGCGATTGAACTTAGCGACGACTTCCGCGGCGGTCTGGCCCACTGGCAGGGCGGCGGAGACTGGTCCCGAAGCTGGACCTTCGACCGGGCCGGCTTTTTGCAGACTGGGCCCCTGGCGCTGTTCCGGCCCTCGCGGACATTGACCAACTACGAGTTCGAATTCCTGGGCCAGATCCAGCGCAAGGGAATGGGGTGGGTTGTCAGAGCTCGCGATTTGAACAACTACCAGGCCTTGAAACTCGCGATTGTGGGCGGAGGAGGCGTCCCGGAAGTCGTGCTGTTTCGCTATCCCGTGGTGGGCGGAAGGCAAGGCAAGATCACCGAGCGCAGAGTGCCCCTCGACCTGCGTCAAGACACCGTCTACAACATCATCACGCGGGTAAGTGGCAGCGATTTTACCGTAACGGTCCAGGGCCAAGTGGCCGATTACTGGAGTGAGCCGGCACTGGCCGCCGGCGGGGTCGGACTGTTCAGCAGCAAGGGCGAACAGGCCCGGGTCCGCTGGGTCGAGGTCCGCCATCAAAACGACACGCTTGGGAAACTGTGCGCCTTGTTCGCGCCGCCCGGGCAGACGGGAGCAAATCAGTGACAAATCCAAGAAAACGGACGGGCGAGGCCAATCCGGCCAACGCCGACAAAGGCAGCCAGGCTCAAATTGCGCTCGGCCGCGCCGTGGCGCTGCACCTTGAAGGCAAGTTGAAGGAGGCACTCAAGGAACTCGACAAAGCGCTCGAATCCACTAATGAAATTCCGGCTGAAGTGTTTTCGGCTCGCGGTCACATCCAGTTCGAGCTCGAACAGTATGAAGAAGCCGCGCAGAGCTACACCAAACTGTTGAGCCTGGAACCGAAGCATCCGGCGGCCACTTTCAACCTCGGTGTGTGTCTGGAGAAACTCGGCCGCTGGGCGCCGGCCGCCGAGCAGTTTCAGAAGGCTTGGGAAGCCAATCCGAAACGGATGGACGCACTGCTGGGTTTTGGCGTGTGCCTGCTCCATCTGGACCGGGCTCAGAACGCACTCGACACCTTCGAGCGGGTATTGGCGATGACGCCCGGCGACGATACGGCCTGTTTCGGCAAGGCTGTAGCGCTTCATCTCACCGGGAAGCTCGAAGAGGCTGCCAAGCTCTACCGCAATGCAGTCGAACGGCGTCCCGATTTTGAAGATGCGCTCATCAACCTGATCAGTATTGGAGTCGCGCGCCAGGACTACGAACTTGTCCATCAAAGCGCCGAGCAACTGCTCACGCTTCGCCCCTACTCGCAGGCGGCTGTCGAGGGCCTTGCTAGTTGTGCCTTCGGAACCCTGGACTACGAAGCGGCGGTACGCTACTGCGCCAAGTTGGTCGAGTTCACGCCCGACAGTTTCGAGCGTTGGTATAACCTGGGCGTCGCGCAACAGCAGACCGGCCGGTTCGAGCAAGCCGCAAAAGCCTACACCGAAGCTTTGCGCCTGCGGGCCGACTTCAAGGACGCCTGGGTCAACCTGGGCGTGGTTCTCCAGGAGACCCGCGACGGGAAAGGCGCCCGGGACGCCTATGAGCGCGCCCTCAAGATCGAGCCCAACCTGCCTCCGGTGATCTACAATCTGGCGCTCCTGCACGAACAGCAGGATTCGCCCTATGAGGCGGAGGCTTTGTATCAGCGCGTCCTCGAAGCCAAGCCGGATTGGGAAGACGCCTGGTTCCGATTGGGCTTCCTGCGCCTCCAGAGAAGCGACTTCGCCGGCGCGGTCGCGGCTTTCGAAAACTGCCTGCGGCGGAAGCATCCGTGGCTGGAAGCGCAGTTGAACCTGGGCTTGGCCTACTGGAAGTCCGGGGACATCAACGCAGCCACATCCACATTTGAAGAAGCGGCCAAAGCCGCTCCCCAGTCGATCGAGGCGTTCCGTGGACTGGCCGCCCTTGCGGTTGAACGCAACGACGACGAGGCGGCGTTGGAATACCAGGGAAAGCTCATCGAGCAAGGCGAGCGCAGTGCCGAACTGTTCTATAACACAGGCCTGTTGCTGCACAAGTCGGGGCAACTGGAAGACGCCGTGAAGCTCTACCGGGAGGCCCTCGCGGAGCGTTCCGACTTTCCGGAGGCCCTGCTGAACCTCGGCCACGTCATGAAAGCGCAGGGCAATCAGGAACAAGCGCGGCTGCTTTGGAGCCAGGCCCTAGCGGTCAAACCCGAATTAGGAGCAGGCTACTTCGACGCCTGACCGGGAGACGCCAATACGAGGCAACGCCAGGGCGCCTCGGCCAGATGCTCCTTCAGCGGCCACGAAAAAGCCTCGATCAGCCGGTTGACATGGCGTTCTTTGAAACCCGACAGGATTAGTGTGCCGCCCGGCGCCACAACACGCCGCAGGTCATCTGCCATGAGCAGCAAGCCCTGGGCATTGATGTTGGCCGCCACACAGCCGGCCACGCCCGTCTGCAACGCTCGCGCCGAGCCGCAAAACACGATCTGGTCACGGGCCTCCTGGAGCGCCTCCCAGTCGACATCGCAGGCAATCACTCTTCCGGCGCCCAGCAACCGGGCTGCCCGGCTTAGAATTCCAGACCCCGTCCCTACGTCGAGGAAAGTCTCGCCCACACGCAGCACCTTCTCGATCGCCCGCAAGGCGAGTTGCGTGGGCGGATGGTAGCCGGAGCCGGATGCTTGCGCCACGTGAACGGTGAGGCGGAGGCGGCCCGGAGGTGTCGGATCCTCACGCCAATCCGGGACCAGAAACAGGCGCTCGCCGATCTCGACCGGATCGAGCCCCCGCTTCCATTCCTCCGCCCAGTTGACGTCGGGAGGCCGGAGCCAGTGGGGATTGAACGCCGCAAACCACCCCGGATCGAATGGCGCGTCGAAATACGCCTGGAGCGTGACCGGCTCGCCCGGCCGCGGGAGTTCCTGCAAACCGAGAGTTCCCAGCCCGGCCAACTCCGCAGCGACGAAGTCCACTTCACCCGACGGAACTGTGAGTTCGAGTATCCACATCAACCCTGAACGCGCTTCTCCTTCCCGATCCAAAACGGATCTTTCAACACGTTCTTCCGGATCTTGCCCGTTCCCGTCTTAGGCAGCGGGTCCGCCTGAAAGCGGACGATCTTGGGAGCCTTGAACCGTCCCAAGCGCTCCTGCACGAACGCGACCAACGCTTCCTGCGACAGCGTGGTTCCCGGCTTGGTAACCACGATCGCGGCGGGCACCTCCCCCCAACGCTCGTCGGGCGCAGCGACAACCGCGCACTCAAACACGTCGGGATGGGCGAAGATCGCCTTCTCGACTTCGATCGACGAGATGTTTTCCCCGCCCGAGATGATGATCTCTTTCTTGCGGTCTACGATGTGGATATAGCCTTCCTCGTCCCACACCGCCATGTCCCCGGTGTGCAGCCAGGGTCCGTCCATGATGGCCGCGGTCTGCTCCGGTTCTTTGTAGTAGCCGGCCATGATGTGATCTCCGGCGGCGACGACCTCGCCGATGCTCTCCATGTCGCGCGGCACATCGTTCATGTTGGAATCCACGACTCGCACGGTCACACCAACCGCCGGCCAACCCGCCATGGCCTGCCGCCGGTAGCGCTCCGCATCGTCCTGATAAACCACCGTCCCCTTGCGGCAACTGGTCGTCAGAATCGGACTCGTCTCCGTCATTCCGTACCCGCACAGACACTCGCAGCCGAACGCTCGTTCCATCCGGCTGATGAGTTCCGGCGACGACGCCGCGCCGCCCAACATGACTTGCCGCAGGCTCGACAAATCGGCGCCTGGCAGCGCCGGCGAGTTCAGCAGGGCATTGGCCATCGTCGGGACGAGGCTCATATGGGTCGCCTTGTGCCGGGCGATCAGTTCCAGAACTCCGGCCGGCTCAAACCGCCGCACCATCACCTGCTTGATGCCCAGCATGGTCGAGATTTGCGGCCGGCCCCAGCCGTTGGCATGAAACAGAGGAATCGTATGGAGATCCACCATGGTGCCGTGGTCCTGAAAGAGCAGGCCGCCGTTGAGGGCATGCAGGTAGAGCGACCGGTGCGTGAGCATCACGCCCTTGGGGTTCCCGGTACTGCCCGACGTGTAAAACAACTCGGCAACGGAGTTCTCGTCCACGGCGTAGATATCCGCACACTCGGCCTGACCCGAAGCGACCAGTTCTTCATACGTCAGGTCGGCTTCCGGGCCCTTTTCGCCGATCACGACCCATTTCCGGATCGAGGCGCAGTTCCCTTTCAATTCCTGAATCACGGGCGCAAAGTCGGCCTCGAAAATCAACGCGCTGGGTTCGGCGTGTTGCAGAATGGCCTTCAGTTCCGGCGCGGACAGCCGCACGTTGAGCGGCATGACAATGCCGCCGGCCTGAATCACGCCATAGTAGCCTTCCAACAGCTCGTTATTGTTGAAGCTGAGGTAAGCGACGCGGTCGGCCTTGTCGACGCCCAGACGCCGCAGACCGGATGCGAGCCGTTCGGCTCGTTCGCCGAACTCGCGATAGGTAAACTGCTTGTCGCCTGAGACCACGCCCACTTTCGAACCAAACAAATCCACAGCCCGGTGGAGACAACGAAGAGGTGTCAACGGAGTCATGACTCCTGAGGATATCAGGAGATTGTGTCAAACACTGCGGCACTGCTAAACTACGTGTAGCCCAGCCTGTTTGGGACGTCGTCTAACGGTAAGACTGCGGACTCTGGATCCGCCTATCGGGGTTCGAATCCCTGCGTCCCAGCCACACCTTTCGACTCTGCGTACGTTCGCGCATTTCCCGTCGCCGATGAAACTCAAGAGATAGCTATCGCTGGGTGCATGGTGGCGGGGTCGGGGTCGACCTGCCGTTTGGAGCTACTTTCGCCTTTTGGACGCTACCGTTTGGTGAATTCGGCGCGCTGTTCGCGGATCCGTTTCACCAATTCGGGGTTCTTGAGGACCTCGGCGACGAGGGCGGCGTCGAATTCCTCGTCATTGAGCTGGGATTGCTCGGATTTGGCATTTCGTTTCGCATCCTGTTGAGCCCGTTGGATGATCCGGACATCGTGGAGCGCTCCGAGGGGGGCCTCGAGGTCGTTAAAGTGGATGCCGGTGGCCAAATGGAGGCGCTGGAGGCGCTCGAGTTCGCGCAAGTTGGCGCGATAGGAGCCTTCGAAGCGGGCGTAGTAGCGCTGGTAGAGCGCGGCCTGCTTTTCGGTGTCGGGATGGTTGAGGGGGTCCTCGCCGAGGGAGTGATCGAGCAGGGCGTTTTCGAGTTTGAGGACGCGCTGCATGTTCCAGGCGGAGATGAGGATGCGGCTATAGGTGAGTTCCTCGAGGAAGCCGGTGGGGGCGAGGGAAAAGCGGAGATGAGCCTCAAGGGCCTCAAACTCGGGGCGGTCGGCTTCGGCGACGACCGGGTGCATACTGGTGAGCCCGTGACGCGTCGCGTTGCGGGATGAGTTGGCCTTGCCTTCGGGCGTGTTCGGTCCAGATTGATTCGGCATTGTCGGAATCCTTTTAAGCAAAATAAAAAAGGACCAGGGTATCTCGCCCCTTTCTGCCGGGGGCAAGACACACTGGTCCTCTCTACTTAGGAGAGTATCATGGCTGGCTAGCGGATGTCAAGAGAAAAAGATGCGGTAGACCGCATTCGCTAGGCTTGGCGCAGCCGTCGAACGGCCAAGGCGAGTAAGCCAAGCCCCGCCAGAACCATCGTGGAGGGTTCGGGGGTTTGCGCCGTAATGTTATCG
>JAEUQD010000701.1 GCA_016789925.1 Bryobacterales bacterium
TGGTGGACACGCCGAAGGGAGCGGGTCCGGACCCGGTGCTGGTGGTGCCGTAAGGCGTCAAGCCGAGGCAAGCCGCGAACGGATAACTTCCACCGAGCAGTGCGCCCGTGATGCGATCGCACTGGAGACGCTTCCGAGGAACAAACGCCGGATGCCGCGGAGACCTCGCGCGCCGACGAAGATGCAGTCAGCCTTGCAATGTTCCGCCTCGCTGAGGAGGATTCGCCGGGGGTCGCCATGGGCGATCGAAGGCAGTACGGTGAGTCCCGCAGCACGCAGCCTGGCAACGGATCGCTGGTTAACTTCTGTGACCCAGTCCGTTGTCCTGGCCTCGGCCAGGGACCAAAGGCCCATCGTCGCCATGGCCTGATCGACAGCGGTGACGAGGTGAACAGTGGTGCCGGCGGGCCAGGAACGCTCCGCCAGGGCGGACAGGGCCGCGTCCGCATCGTCCGAACCGTCGTCGCCGGCTACCAGGTGAACCGGTATGTTATCGGCGCGGCCCGAGGGCCGGGAGATTCGGACTGAAGCGGAGGCGTGATGCAGAACGGACTGAGAGACACTGCCGAGCATCAACCGGCCGATCGCGGACCGGTTGTGGGACCCGACGACGATCAAGCCGGCCTGGAATTCCTCGGCCCTTTTCATAATCGCCCAGGCAGGAGAATCGGCACAGGCTTCGGCGCGCACCGTCCAATCGGGGAAACTGGCCTCGATGACGTGCTTCCCTTGCTCGGCGATCACCCGCGCCTGATCGACGGCTTCCGCGCCGCGGGCGCGCGCCTTTTCAATCTGTTCAGCCATCCAGTGCGGAGGCTGTTCTGCCTGGCCGGCGGCCGGAAGAATGACGTCGGCAACCGATAGGACGAGACATTCGACGCGTGGCGGGAGTCCGGCCCGTTTGAGGTCTGCAACGGCAGTCTCGGCGCCGCCCGGTCCGTCTAACGCGATCAATAGTTTCATGGAATTCGTTGTCCTGGTGCCATGTTCGCACGACTTACGGTAAGCGTTCCCAAACCTGAAAGATGCCGAAGTTGCGGGTCTTATGGAAGTTGGTGTGCAGCCAGGCGTTCGTTTGGGGGAAGAGGGTTAGCGTGTTGGCTGTGTGCATGAAGGTGCGTTCCTCCCAGACAAAGGTTTGGATGTTGTGGTGCTGGAGAGAGGCGAGGATCGCCGCGTCGACGCGGGGAATGTCGGCGTCGGCGAAACTATGGCCTCGTACGAAGTAGAGAAGCGGCTGGGGGGAGGGCCGGCCGGTAATTCCGTAGAAGATCGTCGCGTCGGGAAAGATGAAGAAGTTACCCGGACGCGCCATGAGGTAGTTGTAGAGACCCTCCCACTCCTGGCGCGAAATCGTGAATTCGCCAATGTAAGTCGGGTTGGCCCACGATACACGGCGCATGGCGGGAATCGAGAGCTTTTCCGAATAGTCGACGGGCTTGGGCTGATGAACGGCGCGCACAAGGTCGATGGCCAGTCCGGCGACGCCTAGGGGAAGCATCAGGAGCGCGGCGGCCAACGGCAGGCGCTTCGAATTCATTCGCCGGGCCATGGCGAGTCCCCAGCCGCAGACGAGCCCGAGAAATGGGAGGGAGTTGGCGCGATCGTTTAGCGCGCTGACCTGGAACAGGGCGCTGAAGATGAGGAAAGTGAAGGCGAGGCCCCCGGCCAGCCGTATTGTAACGTCTCCCTTTCGCACGCCGTGGACGAACCCGGCAAGAACCAGCGCGGCCAGTGGTAGCCCGAGAGGGTACAACGGACCGGGCATGCCAAACCTCAGTACTGACTCGAGGGTCGCCGCCGGGTGGGCCAGCAAGCGCAGCAATCCGAACGAAGAAGGGATCCGCACGGCGTGCAGCACAAACATCGTCCAATCGGAATAGAAACAGACCCAAAGCGCAAACGCGCCCAGGCCGAGGGCGGTAGTGACGCCGAGTAGCAGCCAATCGAACGCGATGCGCCGCCACTGCGGCATCTGTTGCAGGACGACGGCCGAAAGGACGACCGGCACAAACATTCCCCCAGCGTTCTGCTTGCAGAGCATGGCGCAGGCGAGGGCGAGGCCCGCGCCGGCTCTTGCGGCGGGAGCCGGCCAACGCACAATCAGCCACAACGCCGCGAAGTCGAAGAGAAAGGCGAGTTGTTCATGCTGCAAGGCTCCAAAGGGTCCCAGAAACCAGACGGCTGTGAACAGGCCGCTGACGGCCGCGGCCAACCGGTCCTGCGGGAACAACTTCAAAGTCATTCCCATTGCCATGCCTACTCCGGCGGCGTTGGCCAGAGCCGCCGGCAGGACGAGGGCCGAGAAATCGAGCCCCCACAGCCCAAAAAACAGGGCCTGCACCCAGAGGGTTCCGGGCGGGTAAGCCATGAAGAAGTCTTTGTAAGGAACCTGTCCCTGATAGATCCGGTAGCCGCCATCGAACAGGATGGAGTGGTCCATCACATTGATGCCCCAGTGTCCGGTGATCCAGACAATGAGAAACCCAAACGCGACCAGGCAGCACCAGGCGAGCCGGTTGTACGGTCCTCTCATACCATCTTGATCCGGCGCAGCGAATAGACCACCATGCGAAGCAGGATCGCCCCGTCGCGCCACCGGTTGATCTTGGTATCCCCGTAGACGCGCTCCCAGTAGCGAATCGGAAGGTCGACGATTTTAAGGTTGAAGCGTGCCGCGCCGAAGATGAGGTCGAAATCGCCAAAGGGGTCGAAGTCGCCGAAATAGGCGCGGTTTGCCGCGATCATCCGGTAGTGTTGGCGGCTGAGCACCTTGGTGCCGCACAACGTGTCCTTGATGCTCTGGCTCAGCAGCCACGAGAACGCCCCTGCGAAAAACCGGTTACCCCAGTGGTTGAACAGACGCATGGCTTCTTCGTGCATGGGGTACACGAGCCGAACGCCATTGACGAAATCCGCTTTCCCCGACCGCCAGGCGGCATAGAACCGTGGCAGGTCTTCCGGGGCTACCGTCATGTCGGCATCCAGGATCATCAGCAGGTCACCAGTGGCGTGGCCGAACCCGAGGCGCACGGCGTCCCCCTTGCCCTTGCCCGTCTGTTTGTAGGCGCGAATCGACCGGCCCGGCCGCCGCGCGATCTCCTCCGCAATCGTTTCCCAAGTATTGTCAGTGGAATTTCCCTCGACGAAAACCACCTCGGTGCCCGCGCCCATCTCCGGCACGCGGTCCAGGATTCCAGCGATGTTGCCTGCCTCATTTCGCGCGGGAACCACCACGGAGACGACAGGCTCCCGCGATTCACCGGGCGCCGCAAACGGACGCGCAACCACGAA
>JAEUQD010000707.1 GCA_016789925.1 Bryobacterales bacterium
ATGGACCCACCGGTCGCATGTGATCATGGCGGCCTGCTATCTCACCGCACAGAGTGCGGAGGATGTCACGCCGCTCATCCGCGACAACATCAAAAAGTACAACCTGTCGCAAGGCGGTGAAAATACCGATACGTCGGGTTATCACGAGTCGCTCACCATCTTCTGGATCCACGTAATCGACCATTTCTTGCGGCAGTTACCCGCTTCCGGGTCCCGATTGGAAAAAGTGAAGGCGGCGGCGGATCATTTTGGCGACCGGAGTAAGCTGTTTCAGGATTACTGGACGTTTGATGTTGTGAAATCGGTGGAAGCGCGCCGGGCGTGGGTCGAGCCCGACCGCCAACCGCTTCCCTGAGTGCGGGATAATGTGCCCTTGCACGACGAATCAGTGATCGATTCACACATCGCCGAACTGGACCCCGCCTATCAGTGGCTGCGCGGGACCAGTGACGCAGACACGCGAGCGGACGCAGCCGCCGTGATCGACATTGCGTTGAGCGAGCAACTGGCGCTGCCCCCAGTGCCGCTGCCTGACGATAGCGTGCGCTGGCTCCGCCTGGCTCTGGAGCAAAGCGAGGACAGGAAATGCCGCCGTGCGCTGCTCGATCACCTCGGCAACTGGCTCCCCAGGATCAAAACGGCATCGCGGAGCGCATTTCTCGAAGGGTTGCCCCAACTTGCTCCGGCCGCGGCGGACCTCGCCGGGGACGGCATCGAGCAGGTGATTGAAGCGGTGAATCGCGACCCGCGCCTGATGGTGTGTATCTGCGCTTTCGCCAACACAACCCGTGAGATTGTGCGGTCGATCGCGCACGTGGCGGTTCGCGCCGACGTGTCGGTGATGCAGCGGTTGGTAGCGCTCTTTCCCTATAACCGCGTGGAAGAAGACCGGGAAGCGGAGCGGTTACTCGGACTGTTGGGTAGCGTTCCTCAGGCGCTGCCCGTACTGCTGGCGATTGCCGCCAAGAACGTTTCGTCCGCCTGCGGAACGGCGCGGAGTCTACGCGGCAAGGAATTGAGCCCGGACTACCTGGCGCTCTTTGAAGATGTCGTCGCGGCTACCGGAACCCGCACCATCGACTGGTGCCTGCGCAAACTGCCGGAACTGGTGAAGCGCAATCAGGCGGGTCCGCTGGTGGCAACCGCGGTCCAAATCGCAAAGCAGTATGGCGTGCTGGCCGCCGAGGCTTTTCTCCAAGGCCGGACACGGGCTGCCCGCTCGCTCATGAGTTAACGCACGACATTCAGCAGTTCCCCACCCTCGACAAGGCGATTGATGGTCTCCGCGATGTCCTCGATGCGGCCCATAATCGTACGCCGGGTCCAGCCTGAGTTATGGGGCGACAGTACAACATTGTCGAGCGTGTGAAACGGCAGTTGAGAAGGAAACACCGCGCCGGCGGGATCGGACGGATACTGATACCAGACATCGATGGCCGCGCCCGCGATGCGCCGCTGCGACAATGCGTCGAAGAGCGCCTGCTCGTCGACAACGCGGCCGCGCGTAATGTTGATCAGGAAGGCGGAAGACCGCATCCGGGCGAACTCGGCGGCCCCGATGAGACCCTCGGTTTCCGGAGTGAGCGGACAGGTCGGAACCACAAAGTCCGCCAGCGGCAATTCCTCCCGCCAGTCGCTCCAGCCGACGACCTTCGAATAGAGCCCTTCGACGGAATTTGGCCGCCGTGTGGCCCCCGTCACGTGCATGCCGAACGCGGCGGCACGCTGGGAGACTTCCCTCGCAATGTGCCCCAGTCCGATCAGCAACACCACTTTGCCGTATAACTCCTCCAGCACCGGAGTTTCTCCCCAGATACAGCTTCCGCGCCAATTGCCCTGCCGTAGCCGCCGATCGTATTCGTGCGGGCGGCGCGCCAGCGTGAGCATCATCAGCACGACATACTCGGCGATGGCCACCTCGTGATGAAACGTATTGGCCACGCGCACATGCGGCGGCAACTGGTCGAGCGAAAGTCCATCAATGCCCGCGCCCGAGGCCTGCAGAAGCCGCAAGCTCCGTGCGCGCCCCGCCATTTCCTGGCTGAGTGGCCAGCCGACAATCACCTCGGCCTGCTCGATGGCCTCCGGCGCCTGCGCTGCATCCGGCACGGCGAGAAGTTCGTGCGGGTGGCGAAGACGCGCGCGAATCTCCGGCTCGCACCAGGCGGCCATCTTGCCCAAAAGAACAATCCGGATCATCCCACCAACTGCTCCAGCAGCCCCGCCAGGTAGTCGGCGCCAAAAACACCCATCTTCTGTGACCGCGCATCGACAAATCGCCAGCCGCGGTCGGTACGGCCGACGCAGTAATACAGCCGGTCTTCGCGAACTTCTTCCCGTTCGAGCAGTTCCTGGTTAAACCACCGGACCGAGCCGACCAGCGTATAGTCCGTTCGAATCTCGACCCGCTCGCGGAGTTTGTCCGTCACCTGAAACGACACCTGGATCACACGTCCACTGACATTGATCTGAAAAATGTTGGGCTCGTTGTAGTTGAGGCTTCCCGCCACCCAGCGGACGGGCGACAGATCGAGCTTCACTTCACTTACCAGCGCGTTCACTTCGGCGACAAAGTCCGCCAGTAACTGGTGTAACTCGGCAGCCGCGGCTTGGCGGAGCGCAAGAAACTCCTCGTCCGCCTTGATCCGCTCCCGGTCCTTCTCAGCCAGTTTCTCCAGGTTGCGCGCCAGGCGCCGGAGCCGTTCTTCATGAGACCGCGAGAACATCTTCAATGCTTACCGGAAATCTGCCCGTGGCGTAATCCGTTCCGCGTTCAGATAGGGCCGGAGGACCTCGGGAATCACCACACTGCCGTCGGCCTGCTGATAATTCTCGACAATCGCGACCCAGGTTCGTCCGATCGCCAGGCCGCTGCCGTTCAATGTGTGCAGCGGCTCGGACTTCTTCCCGATCCGGCAGCGAATCTTGGCGCGCCTTGCCTGAAACGCCTCGAAGTTAGAGCAGGACGAAATTTCCTTGTAATCGTTCAGCCCCGGAAGCCAGACTTCCAGGTCGTACGTCTTGGCCGACGAAAAGCCCATGTCGCCGGTGGACAGGGCCATGCGGCGGAAGGGAAGTTTCAGGCGTTGGAGAATGTCTTCCGCGTCGGCCGTTAACCTCTCGAGTTGGTCATAACTCTGGTCCGGCCTCGTGAATTTCACCAACTCCACTTTCTGGAACTGGTGCTGCCGGATGATCCCCCGCACATCACGCCCGTAAGAACCCGCTTCGCTTCGAAAGCAGGGAGTGTACGCACACAGGCTGATCGGCAGCTTTTCTCCATCGATCGTTTCGTCACGAAGAAGATTTGTGACTGGAACCTCGGCCGTGGGCGCGAGCCAGAAGTCGTAGCCTTCCAGATGAAACAGGTCTTCGGCGAACTTGGGTAACTGTCCGGTTCCATACAGCGATGCCGAGTTGATGAGAAACGGCGGCAGAACCTCGGTGTAGCCGTGCTCGCGCGTGTGCGTGTCGAGCATGAAGTTCATGAGCGCGCGTTCGAGTTTGGCCCCTATGTCCCAGTAAACGGCAAAGCGCGCTCCGGTGATCTTGGCGGCGCGCTCCATGTCGAGAATACCCAAGTCCTGCCCCAGATCCCAATGCGGCTTGGGAGTGAAATCGAAGGCCGGGGGCGTACCCCAGCGGTGGACTTCGGCGTTGGCTGTGGCATCCGCACCAACAGGCACCGACTCATGCGCAAGGTTGGGAATGCGCGCCAGCAGGTCGAGGTACTCGGTTTCCAGTTCAGCCGCGCGCTTGTCTAATTCGGCGGTCCGCTCGCCCATTTCGCGGACCTGCGCCTGCTGGGCCTCGGTGTCGACTCCCTGTTTCTTGAGCTTCCCGATCTCCTGGCTGGCGGCGTTGCGCTGGGCCTTGAGCGATTCGGCTTCGCTGAGGGCGGCGCGGCGGCGCGCGTCCAGACTCCGGAACGCGTCAAGGTCCAGCGTGTAGTTGCGTGCCGCGAGCCGTTGCGCGATCGAATCGAGGTTGGCGCGGAAGAACGCTAAGTCATGCATAAATACCGAACCAGTATAGCGAGGCGCATTCCGGTCTTTAAGGGGTTTCAGCGAGGATCAGGCCATAAAACCGGGCGGCATTCCCCCCTAGAATCAGGTCGCGAGTTTCCTGCGGTTGCGCGCCCAGCGCCTGTGTGAACGCCGCCATCGCCTCCTTCCATGTCCCCACTTTCATGCAGTTGGGCCAATCGCTGCCGTACATCAGCCGTTCCGCTCCAAAGACATCGAGCAGGAATTGGATGTAGGGGCGGTACACGCGGGCATCCCAACCGTCCGCGGAGGCGTCGTTGATCAGCCCGGCCACCTTCACCATCACCAGCGGCTCGGCAGCCAGCGCCTTCATTCCCTTTGCCCAGACCGGAAACTCGTCCTCATGGTAGCGGGCTCCGCCGTTGTTCACCAGGGCGGCGCGGCGTCCCGCCAGACGGGCCGGAGCCTCCGGCAGCGACTCGGGAGTGATCACCAGATCGATGGGCAGATCCACACGGGGAAGACCGTCAAGCTCATCCAGCGAGCACCGCAAACCGCACACTCCCGGCACGGGCGCGCCAATCACACCCCGGATCCACGGCTGGGCCGCCGCCTGCTCCAGCAGCCACTCCGTTTCACCAGCCTGGCCGGTGATCGCC
>JAEUQD010000710.1 GCA_016789925.1 Bryobacterales bacterium
ACCACCGTAACCGCAGCTCCGGGAACAACGGCACCCGAATTATCAACGACGGTGCCGACCAAGGTTGCGGTGCCGGTGGTTTGGGCCAGCGCCGAAGACACAAGGATAGCTGCTAGGATCCAGAATCTCACTTTGACTCTCCTATCAAATCCCCTGACGGGTCTGTGAATCATATCAAAAAACAGAGGGAAGGTTAAGGTCTAGTAGTCCTGGCGGATGTTAATTGTGGCGAAATGCGGGTTCGCGCCGTGGGGTACCCTAAACCATGCGCGCCGTTGTCTTGATTTTCCTCGCTGCCTGCACCCTGGCGGCCCAGAATGCCACACAGCCGGGCCGTTTCCATGTCGAGCACCCGACTCTGTTGAACCTTGGATTTGAATGGGCCATTGAAGGGGACGCCAACCGGAATGCCACGGTGGACGTTCGCTTCCGTAAGGAGGGGACGACCGCGTGGCGTTCCGCGCTCCCGCTGCTGCGAATCGGCGGAGAGAGGGTCTATCGCGAACAATACAACATGACCTATACGGTCCCGCATGGATTTGCCGGCAGCATCCTGAATCTCGAGCCCGCCACCCGTTATGAGTGTGAGTTCACGCTGCGGGACCCGGACGGCGTCACCGGCCAGGCGCAACAACGCGTGACCGTAGCTACACGGACCGAGCCCAAATCGTACCCGGGGGGACGCGTTCTGCACGTGTATCCGGCTGACCATGAAGGTCCGCGCGAAGAGCCGAGCTTTGTCGGGCTGAAGCACGCCTATTACGGACCGGGCCGCGGCGATTGGACTTCGGTGCGGATGAACAAAGTTCAGCCCGGCGATACGATTCTGGTCCATGCCGGTCTGTACCGTCCCGACCGCCTGAACTACGTCGACCCGCTGAGCGGGCCGTTCACCGGTTCGATGTCACTGTCGCTGAAGGGCACGGCGGAAAAGCCTATCACCATTAAAGCGGCCGGCGATGGCGAAGCGATCTTCGATGGCGCCGGCAACCACAAGCTCTTCGACGTCATGGCCACGCAGCACCACATCTTCGAGGGGCTCACGTTCCGTAACACGGATATCGCCATTTTCGCCGGCGAAAAGGAAGTGATGGGGGCGGTGGGCCTGACGGTTCGCAACTGCCGTTTTGAGGACGTGGGTGTGGGCGTGTGGACGGAGAGCGCCGATTCGCGCGATTTCCTGATTGCCGACAATCTCTTCCTGGGCCGCGAAGACCAGATGCGCATGATCGGTTGGAACCAGGCCGGCTCTCGCGCCGCGGGCATTTACCCCTCGCACCAACTACGCAGTTTTTTCGCCGTCAAAGTCTACGGGCCCGGTCATGTTATCGCCCACAACGCCATTGCCTACTTTCACGACGGAATCTGCATCTCGACCTACGGGCCGCCTGACGCCGATCCAGAGCGCCGTGCCTCGTCGATCGACATCTATAACAACGACATCCACCTCTCCAACGACGATTTCGTCGAATCCGACGGAGGGGTACACAACATTCGCGTTTTTCAGAATCGCGGGGTCAATGCGGCCCACAACGGTTACAGCGCCCAGCCGATGTTCGGCGGACCGGTCTACTTCTTCCGGAACCTGCTTTATCATGTGCCTGGCGGCGGCCCCTTCAAGCTCAGTGCGCTGCCCGCCGGTATTCTCGCCTACCACAACACGCTGATCGGCGAACAGACCTCGCCGGCGCCATACTCGAATGCGCACTTCCGCAATAACCTGTTTCTGGGCCGCGATGCAGCCAACCGCGGCATCATGACCTGGGCCAACGCCACCGCCGACTACAGCAGCGACTATAACGGCTTCCGCCCCAACCGCAATGTCCAACGCCAGTACAACTGGCTCGCGCCGGAACCCGGCAAGACGGCGTACGAGCCCAAGGATTCCGAACGGCGGAGTTTTGCCACCTTGGCCGAGTTTCGCCAAGCGACCGGTCAGGAAACCCACGGTATCGAGGTGGACTACGACATCTTCGAGAACCTGTCGCCGCCGGACCCCGCCCGCCGGTATCGCGTCTACCACTCGATGGACCTCAACTTCCGGCTGAAGGCGAAATCAAAAGCTGTTGACGCTGGTGTAGTTCTGCCGACGGTCAACGACGGCTTCAGTGGGAAAGCGCCGGACCTCGGCGCACTGGAACTGAATCAGCAGGAACCGCACTACGGTCCTCGCTGGATCACGTGGAAGCCCTTCTATCGATAGTGCGAGGATAGTGCATTGGAGTTCCAGCAAGCCAGCCGCGGGTGCCGCGTGGAAGTGGAAGGGCTCGTCCACCGATATGGGGCGCGGTTGGCTCTCGACAACCTGTCACTTTGCGTCGAGCCCGGCGAGCGCCTGGGCATCATCGGGCCTTCCGGAGCAGGGAAATCCACCTTCCTGCTGCATCTGAACGGCGTGCTCGCGGCCGACGCCGGCACCGTGAAGATCGGAGGGGAAGCGGTGACGCGCCGGAACCTGATGCACATCCGCAGCCAGGTGGGCATCGTCTTTCAGAATCCCGACGACCAGTTGTTCACGCCCACCGTGGAAGAAGATGTCGCTTTCGGTCCGTTGAATTTAGGCTGCACGGTGCAGGAGACGCGCCAGCGGGTGCAACTCGCTTTGAGCCAGTTGCGATTGGAAGGCTATGAGCAGCGGTCGACGCACGAGCTTTCGTTCGGCGAGAAACGGCGAGTCGCCCTCGCCACGGTGCTGGCGATGCGTCCGCGCGTGATCGGCTTCGACGAGCCGTTCGCCAATCTCGATCCGGGAATGGTGGAGCAACTGGTGACTCTGATCCGCGGCCTGGATGCCACGGTGATCCTGATTTCGCAGGAGATCCTGCCCGCCATTGCCTGCGCGGACCGTCTCGCGGTCTTCCACCAGGGACGCATCGCGGCGGTGGGGCCGGCGCTTGATATCGCCTCGGACCGCGCCCTGCTCCGCCGCTGTGGCATCGACTTCCACTTCTACGGCGATATCTGGCAGCGAATTCTTACGAACGCTTCCGCGCCTTGAACCCGTAAAGAAATCCTGTCAATCCGACCATCAGAGCAATCCCCAGCAGCGCCCGCTCCAGCCGCGAAGGCTGCGTCCCAACGGTTACCGTGCCGGTACTGAAGTTCGCCGGCACCTCGACAGAGTTCTCGGTCCGGTGGCCTTCCTCATCGTCTACGACGACACGCCATGTCCCGGGACCATCCGGCACGAAGCTGAACATCCCGCGCCGGTCCGTGCTTCCCGCCTGATGCTGCGGCGAGCCATCGCCCGGAGCGAACACCTGCACCTTGGCGAACGCCACTGGCTCGCTGCCACCATAGACGGACCGTACGATCACGGTGGGCGCGGCCAGCGTAACCGTGCTTGCCAGGTCGTGAGCCGGGAGCAAGGCGGGCAAGAGCAAGAGGAACAGGGGTCTCATCCGGTATCACTAAGTTACCATTCGTGCGAAACTGATCGTAATGCTTGGTCGCTTGCTCTTTGCTACCGTCTGCGCCGCTTCCCTGTTTGCTCACTACACCTGGCTCGCCCCCGCCGATACCCTCTGGCAGGTGGGCAAGACGGTCATACTCCGAGTCGGCCACGGCCACAAGTTCCCGGCCAGTGAAGAAGCCATCAGCACGCGTAACCTTGAACTGTTCGTGGTTGCGCCTTCCGGCGCGCGGACGCCAGTCCCGGCCAAGTCGCAGGGAACCGCCGTCGAAGGCGTCTTCACGGTGAAGGAGTCCGGGCCGCACCGCGCCGCCTTTGTCTCGGACCGCGGTATCGTCAGCCGCACGCCCAATGGCGTACGCCCGGGAGGGCGCGACAAAAACCCAAATGCCGCTCAGGCCTACCGCACC
>JAEUQD010000717.1 GCA_016789925.1 Bryobacterales bacterium
CGAAGAGTGTCGAACCGCGCGCTTGTTGGGGAGAGAGCGGGGTTTGAAGGGGGAACCCGGCGTAGGCCGGCGCCGCGCTAATATCTACCAATGCTGCGACGCCACTTTTTCACTAGCATGGTCGCTGGCGCGGTCGGCGCACAGGTTGCCAGATCACAAGCGACCCAACCTTTCCTCGAGCGTACCGTTACCGGAACCCCGCACCGTGGCAAGGTGCTGCTTGCCGTGCAGGCTCATTCCGACGATATTCCTCTATCGGCAGCCGGTACCGTTGCCAAGCTGATCGTCGAGGGTTACACGGGTTTTCTGGTTCGTGCTTCAAACGACGACATGGGGGACGCTCCCGGTCTTGGCACTCCGGGCACCATCGGTGAACATGTGCTGCGCAACGAAACAGATAATGCCAAGTTAGTTGGGATTCTCGGGCTGAAGGACAAGTTCGACCTCAACTACAACAACCACTATATGGGCGGCATCGCCTTCAACGAGCTGCTTTGCCGGCTCATCTTTCTCATCCGTCTGTTGAAGGTGGACACCGTGGTTTCCTGGGATCCGTGGGCCCATGACGAGGAGAATCCGGATCACCATATGACTGCTCGCGCCGTGGAAGCCGCTTGCTGGATCGCCGGCCGGGCGCACGACTATCCGGAACAGCTTGCCGCGGGACTGACGGTGCACACCGTGACCGACAAGTATTACTTCGCGCGCAGGCCTGAGATCACGCGCATCGTCGACATCAGCAGTGTGATCGACAAGAAAGTGGAGGCCAATCGCGCGAACGTCGCCAAGGGGCCGGCGGGGACAAACGGATCGCGCTTACGGGCGGAGTTAGCCAGGCGGAACCTCCGACTGCCGCTGTTAGGCGATGACGACGCCACCGCGGACCGCAACTATATCAAGGAGTTCGTGCTGGCGCGCAATCGGGAACTCGGCAAGCAGTATGGCGTGGAATACGCCGAAGCGTTCCACTACATCGGGCCGCGGGCGGGCGGCGGGCGAGGCGCGGTGGACGAATATATCAAGAGAAACGCAGTGCCGATTCGCTAGTTCTCTAGCACTACGAGAAAAGACGGTTCTTCAGGTTCCGCAGCGTGTCGTGCTCGATTTGGCACGCTTCAGAAAGATACATTTCCACCGAGCCGTAGTCTCTGACAATGAGGGTATGAACTTCGTCCAGGAACTCGCGGTGCGCCATGGCGACCAGTCTGATTCGTTCCGGCGACACCTGCCACAGCGTCAAGATTCGCATCCACTGGATAAACCTCTCCAGGCGTGGCCGGAAATGGTCGTTGGTCAGCAGATAGTCGTCCATCACCATCTCGTAAGGAACGCCGGCGAGTAACTGGATGAGAGCCGCCAGGAAACCGGTGCGGTCCTTGCCGGCGCTGCAGTGGATGAGGGCCGGAAGGCTTTCTTCCTTCGACAGAAGCGTGATGACGTCGCGGATGCGGGATGTCTGCTCGAATGCGATGCTGTGATAGCACGCTCGACTGAATTCCCGGAATCGAGCGCCACCCGTTTTTCCGAACAGGAAGCTGAACAGCAACTTGCGGGTGCCGTCCTGGTTGGCAGGCGGAAGGATCGGAATGTTCACGACTCGGATGGTGTCGGTCAGCACGGCAGGCGACGGTTTCTCGCGTCTTTCCCGCGGCGAGCGCAGGTCGCAGATCAGCTTGAGCTTGAAATCGCGTAGTGTGGCCAGGTCGCGTGCGGTCATGCGGGACAGTTCCTCGGAACGGAACAGCACGCCCGTCTTCAAGGTACGGCCGTCGACTGTCGTCAAACCGCCGACATCGCGGAAATTGGACACTCTCTCAAAGGGATAAACGATTTCCCGCTGCGTTGCTTTCACGATCAGGCGTGGCTCCATCCCTAACGGGTGCGAGTGAAGCGGAGATCCCAGACGCGGTCCTCGCCTGCACTGAGTCCGGTGATGCGGCCCGCGGTGTCGCGCCAGAAGCGAATGGCGACTCCTGCCGGGGTTTGGAAGGCATCGCGGAAGGTAGGTTCCAGACGGGCGGAAGGCAGGCCGCCCACCTTGACGTTAAGAACCCCGTCCAGCACAGATACTTTGATGGAGCCGCCTGTCTCCTGGCTGTGATAGTCGCCCGCAAAGGCGGCCAGTTCCGCGGCTGAGGGAGTTATGGCGTCCGCGCTTTCGTATGTCTGGACATCGTCGCCGGTGGTGCGGCAGCGAACCGGTTTCGAATCTTCGCACAGCAGGTTGACGCCGGTAGCCCCGATGGCGAACTCGCGCCGTGCGACTGGAGTCAGCGGCGAGTCGCCCGTTCCGCGGACGAGTTGCAATTTGCCGTCCTTCCACTGGATGCGGGCTACAGTGTTGTCGCGAACGCGCCGGTAGAGGCCGGTGAGAGAACGCAGTTGGGCGTCGTCGGCGGAGTAAGAAGGCTTCGTCTCGCGAGGTTCGACGCCGGTCCACAGGCGGGCAGTCCGGCGTCCCAAGACGGCCGGTGTCGCCTGTGCGGAGTTACATAGCACGGCGACGGAGACGCCTTTTTCGGGATACCGTCCGAGCCACGTGCGATATCCTCCCGTAGCGCCGGAGTGCGCTACCTCGCGCAGCCCGTCGACGGTGCTCACGATGAGCCCCGCGGCGTACGCGATGGTCCTTCCATTCGCCAGGACCGCCGGCGTCTGCTGTGCTCGCACGAACTCGGGTCCGCCCACTTTGGCGTGCGTGAAGTTCTCATTCCACAGCAGCAGGTCGCCAACGGTGGTTAGCAGGCCGCCCGCTCCGATGATGTTCTCGATCGGCATATACTGCGCCCAGACGCCGCCGGTGCGGCCATAGGCAATCGTGCGGTGGGGAATCACGGCCCGGAAGTTGTCGCGCCAGCGGGTGTGTGTCATTCCCAACGGATCGAAAATGGCTTCCCTGGTGTAGGCTTGAAAGGTCTTACCGCCCGGAACGCGTTCCACCAGGATCGCCGCCATGTTGTATCCGGTGTTGCTATAGGTGTAATTCGTCCCGGGATCAAAGTTGAGGCCCTTCTGTTTCGATGCGAATTCGAGTAAGTGCGCATTGTTATAGACGAAGGTCCCCTCGGGAAAACCACTGAATTCCGCGATGGGCCGCCATTCGCGCAATCCGCTGATGTGATGGATGACGTGGCGAATGGTGAGCGGTGCGCCGTAATCGGGTAGCTCGGGAAGATACTTCCGCATCGGGTCGTCCAGCGAGAGTTTGCCTTGGCGGGCGAGCAGCATCAGCGTGGCAGCGGTGAACTGCTTGGCCACGGAGCCGCTCTCGAACACGGAACTGGGCGTGATGATTACATTGCGCTCGAGGTCGGCCATGCCGTAGCCGGCTGTCAGTACAACCGTTCCGTTTTCCGCGACACCGACCGCACAGCCAGGCGTGTCGTTGGTAAACCCGGAGAAGATCGCATCCACCTGCTGCTTCTTTGTGGGCGGCGTTTGCGCAAGCACAAGGGCGCAGGCGAGTAAGCCAGTGGCGAGAGAATGGGTGCGCATGGTGAGGGAGAATAGCATGAACACCGGGCATGATAGGCTTTCCGCATGCAGAGACGAGACTTTTTGAATGCGCTGGGCCTGGGCGCAAGCGCGGCCTATGGACAGCAGATTGGCGACCTGCTGAAGCTCGAGACGCAACTGGAGGGAACGGCGCATCGCGCGGTGATGGGCCGCAATGGCGTGGTGGCGACAGCCGACCAGCATGGGTCACTCGCCGGGATTCGCATGCTGATGAAGGGCGGCAATGCCGTCGACGCCATTGTGGCCGCGGCCGCGGCGCTGAATGTCACCGAGCCCTACATGTCCGGCATCGGTGGATTCGGCGGCTACATGATGATCTACATGGCGAACGAGCGGAAGGTGTTCGCCCTGGACATGATGGGCACCAGTCCGAAGGCGGCACGGCGGGAGCGATTCACCGAGGAGAACTGCGATGAGGGTCCGCTGGCGCCGATTGTTCCCGGGAGTCTCAAAGGATGGTGTGAAGCGCTGAGCCGCTTTGGGACGATGAGCCTGGGCGATCTCTTCGAGCCCGCGATCGAACTGGCTGAGCGTGGGTTCGTGGTGACGCGTTATGACTCGCTGGCATTGGCCGGATCCGTTTCGAAACTGGCCAAGTTTCCGGAATCGGCAAGGATCTTTCTGCCCGGCGGCAAAGCTCCCCGCATGGGGCAGGTGATCCGCCAGACGGACCTCGCACGCACGTTCCGGAGGATCGCGCTCGAAGGTCCGGATGCGTTCTATCAGGGGGCGATCGGGCAAGAGATTATCGCTTATTTGAAGGCGAATGGCGGGCTGTTGACGATGGAGGACATGGCGGGATTCCGGGTCCGGTGGCGGGAGCCGATCACCACCGAGGTCCAGGGACACAAGTTGTATGGGATGCCTCCCGGCTCCTGCGGGATGACGATGTTCCAGGCGCTGAACATCATGGACGGGATGGGTCTGCGGTCGATGGATCCCTATGGGGTCGACTTTGCGCACGCCTGGATTGAGGCGATGAAGCTCGCCTTGATCGACGATGACCGGTACAACACGGGGCGCGACGTCGAGATCCCGGTTTCGAAGTTGATCTCGAAAGCGTATGCGGATGAACAGCGGGCGAAGATCGCGGCGCGCCGGGCCGGGGCATTCCCGACGCGTCCGCTGCACACCGTGGGTACGACGAGCCTGGCGGCAGCGGACCGCTGGGGCAACATGGTGGCGTTCACGCAGTCACTGGTAAGCGGGTTCGGCTGCGGTGTGGTCGCGGGCAAGACGGGCGTGATGCTCAATAACGGACATCGCTATGGATTCGTGCTCGAACCGGACCACATCAATGTCCTCGAAGGCGGGCAACGCGCGAAGGGCGTGATGAGTCCGGCGCTGGTGTTC
>JAEUQD010000722.1 GCA_016789925.1 Bryobacterales bacterium
GCAGCAGCAAGTTTCTGATGCCACGACTCGATGCGTTCTCCCATGCTGAACTTGCAGACTCCGTCGGGGATTCCGTGCTTCGCTTTTAGGGTGCGCCATTCAGCGCGTTTCGTCATCATTTGGTCAGCAGCCCTCCTAGACTCCGTACTATACCGTACTCCGGGGTCAGGAATCGTAACCTGGGCGAAGCCGTTTCTCTCCCTCGACGGGGTTGGCGGCCGCGAACTTAAGGGCGCGGCGGAATCTCCGAACCCCGGATGGGCTTGGCGGCTTTGCCTGGAGTTTCGATGCTGGTCCTGGACAGGCTGCCGTGAACCGCGATTTGCCTAAAGCGCCTTCTCCGGGGCCTGGTATTGGTGCAATACTGTCTCCACAGGGATAGCGTCTTAAAGCTGCGCGGGGGGTCTTGGAACAACAATCCGAGGAATACCCGCGGGTCGAACCGTAACAGGAACGAACCGGAGAACCGAAACATCAACAACGGCTTCCGGTGCGCGGGGGATGCGGGCCGCGCCTGGTAAACAGGCGTGCTGCCAGAGCCGTCCGGGATCACGTTTCCGGCGGGAGTGTGAAGCCCGCTTCCAGACGCTGGCCCTGGCGCCGTGGAGCAGGTCGCCGAATATCAGTCTGCCGCCCCGCCCTGTGGTAGTTCCTTGATCGGGAACGAAGCTTGGCGGGGCGGCTTTTTTCGAGCCATGCGGCTCAGAAAAATTTCGCCGGCGGCTGCGCCGCCGAAAAAAAGGAAAAAGGAAAAAAGAGTCAAGGGAAAGCTATTCCCCCGCGCACCGGAAGCCGCTGTCGATGGACCGGTTCGCCGGAGCGTTCCTGATACGGTACGACGCGCGGGTAAACATCGGATAGAAGTACCAGGAACCCCCGCGCAGCACGCGGTAAGTCTCACCGGGCGGGCCCTTTGGGTCCCGAGATTCCTTTGCTTGGTAGTGTTTCTCCCCGTACCAGTCCGCCGTCCACTCCCACACGTTGCCCAACATGTCATAGAGTTTCCACGCATTGGGCAGTTTCTGACCCACCATTTTCAGCCCGTTGCCATTCTCTTTCAGGCGGTTGGCATAGTTTTTCTGGTCTTCTTTCCAGATCCGGGCGCTATCGATCCGCTGGTTGCCGCTGTTGTCGGCGTACCAGACGATGTCATCCAGGTTTCCGTACCGCGCCTCGCGCGACCCGGCCCGTGCGGCGTACTCCCATTCGGCTTCGGTGGGTAGCCGCATTCTTCCGGCCCAGGCACAGTAGTCAGCGGCCTCCTGGAAAGTGACATTCACTACTGGCTGTTCCTCGTTCTTCCAGCCGGGGTTGAGCGCCCGGCCTGAGAGGTCCGGCTCCGGAGGCATCGGCTTGCCCTTTGCAGTCGAGAAACGCTTGTAAGCGCCCACGGTCACTTCGGTTTGGCCCATCCAGAAACCTTTGGTAATGGTGACTGGATGGGCGGGTTTCTCATCCTCGTAACATTCCGTGTCCCCTTCCGAACAGCCCATGGTGAAGGCGCCCGACGGGATCCAGACGTCCTTCAATCCGGATACCGGGTTGACTCGTGTCTCGCCAGCCTTGGGTCCCGAAGATGGCTGCACTGCCGGTTGGGCCGTTCGCGGGGCGGCGTCCAAAGGGACCCTAAGCCCTCGAAGATAGGTTCTCACGACGTCGGAAATGAGGGCTACGCCGGTGCCCCCTTCGCGGCCGTACACAATGCCGATGGCGGAATCGCCTCTCAGAACCGGCCCCCCGGAGAACCCCTCCACGGTTTCCCGCGAGAGCGTCAGATCCTGCCCCTCATACCCAGCAAGAATCATATCCAGAACCAGGAAGCGCAAACTTGGGCGGGGAAACCCAGCCACAATGACTCTCTCTCCTTCGACGGGGTTGGCGGTCGCCGCCAACGGCAAGGCTGTCACTTCGGCCGGGACATTCTCAACCACGAGCAAAGCCAGTCCGCGCGGGTTGTCGCCGGGTTCCCTGGCGCGGACTGTGGCCCGGAACTCCCGGAGTGGAGCGGCCCGGAATTCCACCCGCGGGCTTGATTCCTCGACCACCACGTGCGCGCAGGTGACCAGGAAGGCCGTCTGGCCGCTGACCGCGACGACGAACGCCGTGCCGGGCGTGCGCCCCAACTTCGGGTCCACCGAGACTTTCGCGATGCTCGCCTGCCATTGAGGCAGTTGACTCTGTCCCCACACCTGCAACGGCCAGAGAATCAGAACGGAGACAGCCGCCAGCCGCAAGGCAGTGTGCAGGAATGGTCTCATCGCAGTCCTAGTCAGTATCGGTGAAATTCGATCGGTCGAGCAACATCAATGGAACGCTACTCCCCGGCGCACCGGAAGCCGTTGACGATGAGCCGCTTCTCGGGCCCGTTCTTGACACGGTATGACGCGCGGAGATTCCTGTGAAAGTTGTTCCAGGCCCCCCCGCGCATTATGCGTTGAGTTCCTTCGGGCGGGCCCTGCGGGTCCTGCGCTTCCTTCGCCTGGTAGTACTTCTCGCCATACCAATCCGCCGTCCACTCCCACACGTTGCCCAGCATGTCGAAGAGTCCCCAGGCATTGGGTCGTTTCTGGGCCACCACCTTCGGCCCGTTGCCGTTCTCCTTCAGGCGGTTGTTATAGTTGCTCGCGTCCTCTGTCCAGATCCGGACGCTATTGAACCGCTGGTCGCCGCTGTTGTCCGCATACCAGCCGATCTCCTCCAAAGGTGCGTACCGCGCTTCGCGCGACCCGGCGCGTGCGGCGTACTCCCACTCCGCCTCGGTCGGTAACCTCATTTTTCCGGCCCACGCACAAAAGCCGGCAGCCTCCTGGAACGTGACATTCCCGATCGGCTCTCCCTCGTTCTTCCAGCCGGGGTTGAGCGTCCTACCGGAGGCGCCCGTCTCCGGCGGCATCGGTTTGCCGGTTGCCCTGGAATATCGCTTGAAGGCCCCCACAGTAACTTCGGTTTGGCCCATCCAGAACCCTTTGGTGATCGTGACGGGATGGGCGGGCTTCTCATCGTCATCGCATTCCGTGTCCCCTTCCGAGCAGCCCATGGTGAAGGCGCCCGGCGGAATCCAGACCTCCTTCAACCCGGACGTGCGATTGTCGCGTGTGTTCACAGCTTTGGGTGCCGACGGTGGCTGTACTGCCGGCTGGGGAGTTGGCGGGCCGCCGTCCAAAGGCACCCGGAGCCCCCGAAGATAGGCCCTGACGACATCGGAAATCAGGGCGGTGCCGTAGCCCCCCGCTTCGCGGCCGTACACAATCCCGATGGCGGAGTCGCCTCTCAGCACCGGGCCCCCGGAGAACCCTTCGACGGTTTCGCGCGACAGGGTCAGGTCCTGGCCCTCGAAGCCCGCAATCGTTGTCTTCGGGGCCAGGAATCGTAATCCGGGGCGAGGGAAGCCCGCCACAATGACTTCCTCTCCCTCAACCGAGTTGGCGGTCGCTACCAAGGGCAGGGCGGTCACTTCGGTTGGGACGTTCTCGACTGCCAAGAGAGCCAGGCCGCGCGGGTTGTCGCCGGGTTCGCGGGCGCGGACGGTGGCTCGGAACTCTCTTAGTGGGGCGGCGCGGAACTCGACGCGCGGGCTGGACTCCTCGACGACGACGTGGGCGCAGGTGACCAGGAAAGCCGTTTGGCCGCTGACCGCGACGACAAACGCCGTCCCGGGCGTCCGTCCCAGCTTCGGGTCCACCGAGACTTTCGCGATGCTCGCCTGCCAGCCAGGTGGCGGAGTTTGACCCCAGATCCGCGCTGGCACAAGAAGGAGAATGGCGAAAGCCGCTCTACCCAGGACTGTGTGCGGAGAAGGTCTCATCGCGGTCCTCGAGTCAAGGGAACGCTATTCCCCCGCGCACCGGAAGCCGCTACCCGGCCAACGGTCCGCCGGTGCGCCCCTGTCACGGTTCCACGCGGGGGTAACGCGATTGTCCTCCCAGGACCCCCCGCGCATCACGCGTAGAGTCCCGCCGGGCGGGCCCTTTGGGTCTTGAGATGCCTTTGCCTCGTAGTATTTCTCTTCATACCAATCCGCCGTCCACTCCCACACGTTGCCCAGCATGTCGTAGAGTTTCCACGCATTGGGCAGTTTCTGACCCACTGCCTTCGGTCCGTTGCCATTCTCTTTCAGGCGGTTGCTATAGTTCTTCTGGTCTTCTTTCCAGATGCGGCGGCTATCGAGCCGCTGGTTGCCGCTGTTGTCCGCGAACCAGGCGATGTCCTCCAGGTTGCCGTACTGCGCCCCGATTGACCCTGCCCGTGCCGCGTACTCCCATTCCGCCTCGGTCGGTAGCCGCATTTTTCCGGCCCAGGCACAGTAGTCGGCAGCTTCCTGGAAGTTGACATTCACGATCGGCTGTTCTTCGTTCATCCAGCCGGGGTTGAGTGCCCGGCCAAGCAAGTGCGGCTCCCGCGGCATCGGCTTACCGGTTGCTCTTGAGTACCGCTGGTACGCTGCGACGGTGATTTCGGTTTGGCCCATCCAGAAGCCTCTGGTGATGGTGACAGGATGGGCGGGCTTCTCGTCTTCGAAACATTCCGCGTCCCCTTCCGGGCAGCCCATAGTGAACGTGCCCGGCGGGATCCAGACATCTTTCAACCCGGATACCCGGTTGACTCGCGTATCGCCAGGCTGCGGTCCTGAAGGCGGCTGCACTGCCGGCTGGGCCGTTCGCGGGCCGGCGTCCATGGGAACCCGGAGTCCGCGAAGGTAGGTTCTCACGACGTCGGAAATGAGGGCCGTGCCGTAGCCCCCGGCTTCGCGGCCGTAGATAATGCCGATGGCGGAGTCGCCGCGGAGCACCGGACCGCCGGAGAACCCTTCGACAGTCTCGCGCGAGAGCGTCAGATCCTGCCCCTTATACGTAGCAAGAATCATATCCAGAACCAGGAATAGCGAACTCGGGCGGGGAAACCCGGCCGCAAGCAACCTTTCCCCCCGGACGGGGTTGGCCGACGCCGCCAAGGGCAGCGCTTGCACCTCGGGTGGGACGTTCTCGACGATCAACAGAGCCAGCCCGCGCGGGTTGTCCCCCGGTTCCCGGCCTTCGACTGTGGCCCGGAAATCTCGGCGTGGAACGGCTTCGAACTCGACTCGTGGGCTCGACTCCTCGACGACGACGTGCGCGCAGGTGACCAGGAAGGCCGTTTGCCCGCTGACGGCGACGACAAACGCCGTCCCAGGCGTACGCTCCAGCTTCGGATCCACCGAGACTTTGGCGATGCTCGCCTGCCAGCCAGGCTGGCCCCAAAGCGCCCACGGCGCAACGAGCAGGCACAAGGCGGTGTACGGGAAAAGTCTCATCGCGGTCCTAATAAGTATCTGCGCAATCCCAGAGACGTGGCAACCACCCATGCCAAGACCGTGAAAAGCGCAATCAGCTTCTGGTTACTCCAAAGCTCGTCGAACTGTGTGAGGCGCAAGTCCCGCATGCTCCCCTCGCCTGGCCCGATGAGCGCCTTGCCTGCGACACCCTGGAACTTGAGGCGGAGATTCTCCTCCTGCTGGGTGAAAGCGACTTCGCGGAGGTAGAAGGTCTTGAAGTCCCCGAGCGTGAGGAAGTCCCCTGCGTTCACCGTGGCGGCGGGCCTCTCCGCGTACTTGGGGTAACGAATCGTGCCACCGGTCCGGATACTACTGATGGGCGAGCCCGCGGGGCCCTGGTCGAGAAACTCCAGTTGATCGATTTCGAAGGCGGCGGGTCGCATGATCGGGCTGGTCCGCTCACGCGGGAATCCGAGAACGAAGACCATCCCGGCTTTGCCGGCAGAATAGTCGAGTAATCGTTGCGGGCCGCGTGGACTGAGGCGGAGGGTTACTGACGGCTGCTTTGAGGGCGGTGCGGCGCCCACCCACGCGCAGTCGTCGGCAATGAGCTTGGTTGGGGCGGGCAAGGTGACCGAACCGCTAAACTGCCGGCCGCGAAGCTCGACGTTCAACGTGGCCCGCTCCGGAGAAGAGAGGGTGACGGCGGCGGGTCCGGTATAGATTCTTTCGAGGGTCAGCGGTCCTGCTGCTTTCGTAAAGGGCTCGATGGTCACCTGCGCGGGTGTGCGCTCGGTGGGGCGGCACACGAGACCCGGTCCCGGCGCTACTTTGACCCAAGCGTCTTCGGGGTATTGATTTTGCTGGTCGTTCCATTTGGCGGGATTTGCCGCTTCGACATCCGCGGCCGGCAGGCGCACCTGCTCAAATCCCCGCAAGACAATCGAGTTGGCGAGCGTCGAATCGAGCAAGACTTGGGGATCTCCGGCGAGGCTGTGAAACCGGACGCGGCTGCAAGTGACTTCGACCTCGAGTTCGGTGGGCGCCTTCCGGACCATCAACGCGGCTGTCAGGCTTCCGAGCACCAGGGAAGGAACGAGGATCCAGGCCCAGGAGATCAGGGTCGCCCGGCGCCTGAAACTGTTGGGGGCCGGCGGAGCGGTGGGTGCGGCGGCGAGGGCAGCCAGCAACGCACGAAACGAGGGGGCGTCTTCGGCGCCGTCCCACGGGCTGAGGTCCGGGGTTTGGGTGCGGCGGTAGCGATAAGGGATGACCGCGTCGTCAAGAAGCGCCGGAATCAGATTGCGCCGTTTGAGTGCATAGTTGGCTTCGGCTTTCACTTCGTCGGAAACTACCGAGTGCTGGCTCCAGAGCACAATCACGGCGCGCGCCCGGTGCAAGGCTTGCTCGAGTTCGTTCTCCCAGTTCTGGCCCGGGACAATGTGCTGGTCCCACCAGACGGGGAGGCCCTGGCGCACGAGGGCTTCGACGAGGATGCGGACGCGTTCGCGGTCCTTGCTCGAATAGCTGATGAAGATTTCGCGGGCTTGTGCCGGATCGCTCATTGCCCTACGGTCCGAGATTGCGCCGGTGATAGAAGTGGACTTCCACGTTGACCGGCCCGTCTTCCGCGTAGCCGGTGACGGTCAGACGATGCCAGCCATCCGGCCAGCCCTTGGCAGTGAAGCGGAACTCTTTGGGCAGTTCGGCTGGAACACTCGGGAACCGCTGCGTGTCGAGAGGCGCGGCGGCTCCTTCCCGAAACAGTTGCAAGGTGAGCCGCATTTTCCGGTCGGGCCGGAACACAAAGCGATAGCCCTCGGCAGACTGAGGCGGCCGGGAGTGGTACAAGGCTACGGGGGCAACGCGTTCGATATTGCCAGGGGTCTTTCTCCCAAGGCGCGCGGCGGCGGCCAGCTTGCTGAGATTCAACGGACCGTCTTCCTTCCGGTCGTTCAAATGGCGGACGACCTTTTCCGTAGGCCACTCGAAGCGGTTCATCCTGCCCGTCTGCCAGCCTCCTGGCGGCTGCACGTCATCCAGCCAGTAGTAGTAGGCCAGGCTCTGCTCGCGAATTGTGAGATAGACCGGCTCATCTTTTCCAGCGCCGCCGGGGAGGTAAAAGCCGGCGCGGAAGTTAGGGGGCAGGTTCGCGTACGGCTCGTCGTAATCGATGAGGGCCGAGAGTAAGTATAAGTTTCCGGCTCCTGTTGAGGGCTCACGCCGGACACCTTCTTTGTAGAAGCCGCGGCTGCCGTATTGGGTGTTCGCCGACTGGAAGGCTGTCAGCGTGGCAACGCCGATTGCCGCCAGAAAGACATTTCCAACTGCGCGACTTGAGCCTGGACGGGGCATGTGTCAGATTGTGGTGCTTCATTATACGAAATCGGTCCCCCCGAAGCGGTTTGGTGTCTTGCGTGCTCTATTGTGTTTCTGAAGGAGATCGCTATGAAGCCATGGCTAGTCTGTATCATCTTCCTGGCGCCAGCAATCCTTCGAGCGGCGGAAGGCGAGCCCTTTCGCTACAAGGGGAGTGGTTACGGGTATTTCACGGCCGGCGCGTGCCAACATTCCTATACGATCGTCGGTGGTGGTGGTGGAGCGGAAGGATTCCTGTGGAGGGGGCTGACGGCCGGCATTGAGGGCGGGTATCAGTCCTTCACTGAAGGTGGGGGATGGGGTACGGTGTACTTCCCGGTTGGCTACCATGCGGTGGATCGCAACAAGGCGGCTAAATGGGATCCGTTTGTCAGCTTCGCGGTGGGGGTGCTGGCTGGGGGTGGGGGCGGCGCCGGCGCGACGGCGCACTTCGGCGGCGGCACGACGTACTGGTTCCGGAAACGGGTAGGCGTCCGCATGGAGTTCCGAATTCATGGTTATACGGCTGACGAGGTGGCCCTGCAAGGGCGAGTCGGCATCGCCTTTCGCTAAGCAGGAAATCAGATTCCCTGATACGCTTGAAAGATGGGTGTTTTCGCACACAATTGGCCGGCGCGGTTTGCCGCTGTCCTTGCGTGCGTCGTTGTTCTTCAGCCCATTCCGGTTTCCGCTTCGATCGTTCCCGTTGCGGCGGGCGCTATTCGGGGCGCATTTGTCGAACTGGGAATTCTCTCGAAAGAAGCACCGGGCCAGATCGCCGGCCGGGAAAAGCTTCAGTTGGAAGCCAACAAGACGCGAGTTTCGGCGAGTAGTTTGTTTACCCCAGTTACGCCAGGTACCGGCGATCCACAGTTGGACTCATCCTCCCGTTCCGGTGGCGATGGCTTCGAAGATGCGCAATCGCTCCCCTTCGAGTTTCGGCCCGGCCGGTCCCCTCCCCGTTAGTATTCTCTTCTGATCGCAGTTTTCCACTCCGTGGCCTGATTGCGCCAGGGCCAGTGGCTGTTGTTAATCCGTGGTCTCGCGGCGAATCGCTGCATTTTCGGAGAGATAAGAAATTTGCATCACGTCGAACTACTAGTCACGCTGGCCGCCGGGTTCCTGGGAGCGGTCACGTTTGGGTATTTCACGCACCGTCTGGGATGGTCGCCCATCGTCGGCTACCTGATCGCGGGTGTTCTGGTGGGACCGCACACGCCGGGGTTTGTGGCGGACAAAGGCCTGGCCGATCAGTTGGCCGAGGTTGGGGTGATCCTGCTGATGTTTGGCGTGGGTCTTCATTTCCATTTGAA
>JAEUQD010000751.1 GCA_016789925.1 Bryobacterales bacterium
GCCAAGTCCAGCGTCTCGAGCGGCAAGTTGTACATGAACGACTCGTATTTCAGCTCGGGCGGGGCGTAGGCTTCCAGGTGCCAGAACTGCGGATACATGATTCGCAAGGGCATCCGCACCACTCCCCAACCGTAGGAGACGGCCATCTTGAACGCTCCCCCATGATAGAAGGTGTTGTGATAGAGGCTGGTTGACGCCACGGCCGGGAAGATCGCCACAAGGCTGGGCGGCGTCTGTGCCGCTGCCTGCCACTGTACGTTGCCGAGGTACGAGCCACCCTCCATACCGACCTTGCCGTTACACCAGGGCTGGCGGGCCGTCCATTCCACGGTGTCGTAACCATCCTTGGCTTCGTTGCGGAAAGGATCCCATGCCCCTTCCGATTCATAGCGGCCCCGCGTGTCCTGAATCACCACCGCGTAGCCCCGCTGCGCAAAGCGAAGCTTGGTTTCGTGCATCCCGTCGCGCTGTTTGCCATAGGGTGTCCGGACGACGAGCGCCGGGAACCGCCCCGCCCGGTCCGGACGGTAGACGTCCGCATAGAGCTTGATCCCATCGCGCATCTGCACGACCACGTTGCTGTCGATGCGAATACGTTCCGTTACCGGCCGGACCGCATCCGCGGCGCACGCCGCCGCCGCAACAAGAAAGAGAAATGGTCGAATCCACATGGTCCACTATCGTATCGCGCCCGGAGGATGGTATTCTCGCCCGAGAACGATGCGCACCACGATTGCTCTTTTTCTGCTCACCGGCTGTGTCGGCCTGCAAGGCGCCTGGAAGGCCGGCACGGCCCGCGCCGACATCACACCGACGGAATCCATCTGGCTCGCCGGCTTCGGCTCGCGCACCAAACCCTCCGAGGGCGTCCGCCAACGAATCTGGGTGAAAGCGCTTGCGCTCGAAGACGACGCTGGGCAGCGGACGGTCCTCGTCACGGCCGATCTCCTCGGGTTCAACAGGCGCATGGCCGATTTCGTCGCCGCCGAGGCACTCAGCAAATATAAAATGCCCCGCGAGTGTCTGGCGCTCAACGCCTCCCATACCCACAGCGCCCCGGTCACCGACACGGTCTTGCGAGTCGCCTATCCATTCGGCCCGGAGCAGGAACCGGCCATCTCGCGCTACACCGAGAAGTTGCTGCGCCAGACCGTCGACGTGATCGGCTCGGCTCTATCCGACCTCCAACCTGCCACACTCGAGTTCGGGCAGGGGAACACCGGGTTTGCCACCAACCGCCGCCGCGTCCGGTTGCGTCACCTCCCCGGACCTGTCGACCAGGACGTTCCCGTCCTGGCCATCAGGGGCGCCGACAAACAGATGCGTGCCATCGTGTTCGGCTACGCCTGCCATGCCACGACGTTGAGCGATAACCTGGTGAGCGGCGACTGGCCCGGCTTCGCGCAGGCCGGCATCGAATCCTCCAACCCCGGCGCCGTCGCGTTCTTTGTCACGGGTGCGGGTGCCGACTCCAACGCGCTGCCACGCCGTACCGTCGAACTCGCGCAGCATTACGGCGGCGCGATGGCGGAGGCGGTGAATCAGGTCTTGAAAGCGCCCATGGAACCCGTGACCGGTCCGCTGAAGGCGGCCTTCGCCACCGTCGATTTGCAGTTCGCCGATGTTCCGACGCGGGACCAACTCCAGTCCCGGTTGTCGAGCAAGGATTTGTACGAGCGGCGCCACGCGCAGTACCTACTCGCCCACTGGGACAAGCACGGCAAGCTGTGGGACCGCTACCCTTACCCCGTCCAGGTTTGGCAGTTCGGCAAGTCGGTCAAGATGATTCTGCTGGGTGGAGAACTGGTGGTCGATTATGCGCTTCGCCTGAAAAAGCAACATGGCTGGATGGATACCTGGATTGCCGGCTACACCAACGATGTGTTCGCCTATATCCCGTCGCTCCGAGTCCTGAAAGAAGGAGGCTACGAGGGGGGAGGCGCGATGCTCGTCTACGGACAGCCGAGCCCATTTCACCCGAGTGTGGAAGAGACGATTGTGGATCAAGTGGAGCGCTTAATCCGCAAAGTGGGTGTACAGTAGGGATCGTATGGCTACAGAGAGTCGGCGCGATTTCTTGACATCCGCGGCAGGTCTGGCCACACTCGCCGGAGCGGCGAGGCTAGATGCCGCCAAACGTGGCTTTCAGATCGGTTGCTACACCAGACCGTGGGATCAGTTCGACTACAAGGTGGCGCTCGACGGCATCGCCGAGGCCGGCTACAAGTACGCCGGACTGATGACCCACAAGGGGAAGACCTGGGTAATCATCACCGTCGATACGACGCCGGAGGAAGCCGCTGTCATCGGAGAGCAAGTCCGCAAGCGCGGGATGCAGACCATTTCCATCTATGGTGGCGATTTCAAGGTGGCTCAATCGCTGGAAACCGGCATCGCGGGACTGAAACGGCTGATCGACAATTGCGCCGCGGCCCGGTGCCCGAACCTCCTGTTGGGCGGCACGTCCAAGGAAGAACTGGTACAGCCCTACTACAAGGCGGTGGAAGAGTGCTGTGATTATGCGGCGTCAAAGAAGGTGGGCCTGAGCGTCAAGCCCCATGGCGGCTCGAACGCCACCGGGGCGCAGTGCCGCAAGATTATCGAAATGGTTGGAAAGAAGAACTTCCGGGTATGGTACGATCCGGGCAATATCTTCTTCTATTCCAACGGCGAAAAAGACCCGGTGGACGACGTTCCTTCGGTCGACGGCCTGGTCGCCGGCATGAGTATCAAGGACTTCGCTCCCCCCAAAGAAGTGTTGATCACGCCCGGAACCGGCAAAGTGAATTTCCGCGAGGTGCTCGGCCGGGCCCGTAAAGGCGGTTTCCGCGGCGGACCGCTGGTGGTGGAGTGCCTGGCCAAGGGGGAAGCTGCCCAGGTGACCGCCGAGGCCCGCAAGACCCGGCTGATGCTGGAAGAACTGACCCGCTCCTAGC